>CALAZQ010000399.1 GCA_937926325.1 uncultured Planctomycetaceae bacterium
CCATGGGAGTCTGCCGATAAGTAACTGTACTGGTCGTGTGGCGGTACTTTTTTGTGCGGTAAGCATGTGGCTAGGCGCTCACGTTGCGTTTAGCCAACAGACACTAGCGGTTATTCCTGAGGCTTCGTTGGTTCGCCTGTACAGGCAGCCGCTGCACGACTGGCCCGCTCCACAGATCGACCCCGACGTCCAGTGGCAGGAACTTGGCCCCCTGCCCGAAGTGGAGCATCCCCAGCAAAACCCGTTCTCGCCAGCCAAGGCTGAGCTGGGCAAATCGCTCTTCTTCGACCCCCGACTCTCCGGCAGTCGGGAAATCGCCTGCGCCTCCTGCCACGACCCCGACCTGGCCTGGGCCGACGGCCGAACCGTCAGCTTTGGCCACCACCGCGAGCCGCTGAAGCGGAACGCCCCGACGATTCGCAACATCGCCTTCCAGCAGAGCCTGTTCTGGGACGGCAGGGCCGACACGGTCGAAGAGCAGGTTGCGCAGGTGCTGCTGAATCCGGCTGAAATGCACATCACCCGGCAGCAGCTCGTTGCAGCGGTGGCGGCAGAACCCGACTATCGCAAGCAGTTCACCGCTGCGTTCGACGACCCCGACGTGTCGTTCGACCGGGTCGTACAGGCGGTTGCCTGCTTCCAGCGCACGGTGGTGGGCGGCCGCAGCCGGTTCGACCGCTTTGTCCGGGGCGAGTACGACCTGCTCAGCGACGCGGAAGTCCGGGGCCTCGACCTGTTTCGCCGCAAGGCCCGTTGCCTCAACTGCCACCACGGGCCGCTCTTTTCCGATGGCCGGTTCCACGATGTCGGCCTCAGCTACTATGGCCGCCGGACCGAAGACCTCGGCCGGTACCGGGTGACCGGCAGGCCTGAAGATGTCGGCCGGTTCCGGACGCCGTCGCTGCGGGATGTGACCAAGACCGAACCTTTGATGCACAACGGCCTATTCAAGCTTTCCGGCGTGCTCAACATGTACAACGCCGGCATGCCGACCCTGAAGCGGCAGGCCTATCAGCAGAACGATCCGCTCTTTCCGACAAAGTCGCCACACCTGAAGCCGCTCGGTCTCAGCCGGCAGGAGCTTGCTGATCTGGCAGCGTTTCTGGGGACGCTCGAGGAACCCTATCGTCGGATTCGCCCGCCACCGCTCGCCGCGTCTGCCGGGCAGTGAAGGCCTCCGCGTTGGAAAGTCCCCAAATCCGGACACCGGGACTGGCAGTCTCGTCTCCGCTGACGGTCACCAGCCGGTCACCCCGAGGGGAAAGCAGGACGGCTGCCGGGATGGATGCACTGCCCGGGAGGGCGAGCAGTTCCTGACCATCGCCGACGTCCCAGATGCGAACGGTGCCGTCCTGGCTGGCGGTCACCAGCCGCCGGCCGTCGGGCGTGAACAGCACCTGTGTCACCTGGCCCTCATGCCCGCGGAGCCGCTGGACCTCACGGTTGGTCTCGATGTTCCAGAGCTGGGCTGTGCCGTCGGCACCTCCGCTGGCCAGGAAGCGGCCATCAGGGCTGATGGCCAGGGCGAGCACCGAGCCGGCGTGGGCAGCGGTCTCTGTCACTGTTGCGCCCGTTTCAAAGTCGGAGACCAGAATCCTGCCGATGGCGAGCCCCCTTGCCAGCAGGCGGCCATCCGGGCTGACGGCATTGGCGGTGACCAGACCGTGCGGGGCAAGTTGGGCGACGGACAGGCCGGTGCGGCTGTCAAATAAAGCTGCCCGCTGGTAAGCCAGCCGCCTTCCAACCAGACCGAAAACCGGACTGACATTGGCCGCCCGCGACACGGAACGTTCCTGCAACTGGAACAACTTGGTGCCGTCTGCCACCGTCCAAGCAGTCAGGCTTTTCCCAGTGGAGGTCAGCAGGGTCGTCCCGTCAGGGCTGAAGCAGACCGCCTTGTGGCCGCCGCCCGCAGCAGAGGCCTCGCCCAGCAGGAGCGGTGCGGCCGGGGTGGTCAGGTTCCAGACGGCAGTCCTCCCCGTTCCTGCCTCCGCCTGAAAGCAGGCGGCCAACCGGTCTCCAGCCGGGCTGAAGGCCAGCATCGTCAGGTTTCCGAACGCCACCGGGAGCGACCGGAGCAGAAAAACTCCCCGGGCATCCCAGAGTTCGATCCGGTCAGCAGTTCCGATCGCCAGCAGGCTGCCGTCGGGGCTGAGGCTGGTGGCCGTCGGGGCTGAGACCGTGGGGATGATCGCCAGCTTGGCTGGAAGCTCGGGCTTCCAGATGCGAACCGTTCCGTCATAGGCCCCGCTGGCAAGGCTCTCACCGGTCGGGTCGAAGGCGAGCGTGAGAATGTCGTCGGTATGGCCAACCCAGTCCCGCAGGCACTCACCAGTTGTCACGTCCCAGAGCCGGAGATGCCCATTGCACGCCCCGCTGGCGAGTAGCCCAGTGGTGGTGGCAGTGAGGGCTGAAACATTTGCCTGATGGCCGTGGAAATCACCAAGCGGTCGTCCCGAGGCGGTCTCCCAACAATGAATGGTTCGCTCATCAGAGCTGGCGAAGAGCCGCCCGCCGTTGGGATCGAGAGCGAGCACCGTCTCAGAGCTGGTTCCGCTGGGTTGCAGGTCAGTCGCCATCAGGAGCTGACCATCGCGGGTGCCGACCACTTCGACCCAGTCGCTGCGGCCGGCTGACGTAAGATAGAAAGCAACTGCCAGATGAGAGCCCGACTGGCTGGTCACGTACCGCCTGATGGTATCACTGCCGTTGGTCGCAAAGAGTCCGTCTCCCGTGGTGGCGTCCCAGAGTGTCAGCTGATTGCCAGTTTCGACCAGCAGCCGTTTCTGGCCATCGAGAAAGCGGACACTGCGGATACGACTGAGCGGCTTCGGCAGGCTGGCCAGCGGCTCGGCCGACTGGCGGTCGCGGATCTCGACCCTGCCATCAGCGAGTTGCACCGCCAGCCGCTGGCCATCCTGACTGATGGCGACCGGCAGCCCCGCCGCGGAACCGTCTGCAAGCCCACTGCGATCGCCACGCTCAGCCCGCCAGGACAGCAGCCAGTCGGCAGTCAGCGGGACGTGGGCACGCTCAGGCACCGGCGCGGCTGCGTAAAGGCTGAAGTCTCCACGCACGCTGTTGCGAGTGGTCGGTGGCAGTTTCAGCAGCCGTTGGGTCAGCAACGACGGCGTCGGCTGTGAGGAGGTGGCCAGCCCGATCGACCGCACGGCGAGTCGGGTGCCGGCGTCATTCCAAGTCAGATCGGTGACTGGGCCACTTCCCGGGGAGAGGACAGCGACTGCGTCGTCGAGTCCCGACGCCAGGCAGGTAAGCTCCAGCGGCAGTGGAGATCCCGCAAGGTCAGCGTTCTCTCGAAAAAGCCGCCGGGCCTGCTGCAAATTCTTGGCCGCAATCGCCGCCTCGAGCGCCCGCAGATTGGCGACGTAGAGCCGCCGGGTGGCCAGCGCCGCCGCCGTGTCGGCGCGATCCTGGGCTGCGACAGCTGCCTGCCGTTGCCGCTCTGCTTGAATTGCATAGAGGGTGGTGCCGATCGTGCCCAGGATGAGGGCTGCCACGATTCCCAGCGTGGCCACTGCGACGGTGCGGTGCCGCCGAAAAATGCGTCGCAGAGAATCGGCAAGCCCGGGCGGGCTGGCGAGGATCGGTTCGCTGCGTAGATATCGCCCGAGGTCGGCCTCGAGCTCGGCAGCGCTCGAGTAGCGGCGATTGCGGTCCTTGTCGAGACACTTGGTGACGATCGTGGTCAGGTCGCCGCGGAGCCGCGGACTAATTGACGAGAGTTGCGCCGGCTCTGTTTCAGCCACGATGCGGGCGGCCTCGTGGATCGGCCGGTTGCGGACATCATAGGGGGGGCGGCCAGCCAGCAGTTCGTAGAGCACCACCCCCAGCGAATAGACGTCGGCCCGGATGTCGAGGTCGTCGGCATTACCGGTGAACTGCTCTGGGCTCATGTATTGCAGGGTGCCGACCAACTGACCGGCATCGGTGTAAACCGTCGTCAGGGCGACATCACCATCGGTGCCACGGGCCACGCCGAAGTCGATGATTTTTGGCTGGCCGTCGGCGGCGACGAGGATGTTCCCCGGCTTCAGGTCGCGGTGGACGATGCCCCGCTGGTGCCCGTGGGCGACCGCGGCGACCGCCTGCCGGATCAGCCTGACCCGATCCTTGGTCGAGAGTTCCTGCTGGCGGGCGTACCTCGTGATGGCGATGCCCTCATCGACATATTCCATCACAAAGTAGGGCACCAGCTGGCCGGCAACCTGTTCAATGCCCGCCGAATAAATCTGGGCGATTGATGGGTGCGCCAGGCGGCCGAGAATCTGAGCCTCCAGCTCAAACCGTTTTGCGGCCGCCCGGGAGACCAGCCCTGGTCGGATCAGCTTGACGGCGACTGTCCGGCGGGGCCGATCCTGTTGGCCCTCATAGACCCGCCCCATGCCCCCCTCACCGATCAGCCGCAGCAGGGTGACATCACCCAGCCGGGTCCCGAGCGGGCAGGTATCATCCGCGAGGCCGTCGGGACCACCGAGAAATTCTGACAGGCCGCCGAAGCTGAGCGAGGGCTCGATCGATCCGGAGGTCTGATCCATGCCGGCTTCAGCCTGCAGGGGGAAGGGAGACATCAGAAGCTTCGCCCGCCGAATCCCCGACCGATGCAGCCATTCTGCTGAACCGGCTGGTCACGGCAAACGACAGCTGCTCGAGCTCGATCGCCAGGTCGACCGCCACCTGCTGGACGCCGGGCGGCAGGGTCAGGGTGACCGGCGCGAAGTTGACAATGCCCTCGACGCCAGCAGCGACCAGAGCATTGGCCGCCTCTTGGGCCCGATTGGCGGGCACCACCAGCATGCCAAGCCGAATGCCGCGATCGGCCACCGTCGCGGCCAATTCATCGAGCGGCTGAATCCGAATGCCCTGCACGACCTCGCCGACTTTGGCAGGGTCGGCATCGAAGGCAGCCTCGATCGAGAAGTTCTGCCGTCCGAACCCGCGATAGCCAAGCAAGGCCTGGCCGAGGTTGCCAACCCCGACCATCACCACGGGCCAGGCCTGGTTGGTCCCCAGAATGTCCCGCATGGCCCGGATCAACTCGTCACAGCGGTAGCCGACGCCGGGATAGCCGAACTGGCCGAAAAAGCCGAGATCTTTCCGCACCTGGGCATCGCTGAAGCCGAGCAGCGTGCCAAGCTGGCCGGAAGAAACGGTTGCCCGGCCCGCCGCCTCCAGCCGCTGGAGCTCCCGCAGGTAGAGGCTGATCCGGCTGACAACGACCTTTGGAACGCTGGCGTCGGAGGGCAGCTCGCCGGACTGTGGTTGTGATTCGTCGAACGCCATGGAACATCCACCAGACCCGAAACACACAGATTCAATCTACTATCCCCGCGGGGGCGTTCGCAAACCGGCCCGGCCAGCAGCCGATTGTGCCGATTGTAAGGCTGCTGGGACCCTGGAAAAACTCGCGCGATTACAGAAAGCGGTCATCCTGGGAAGAGTTTATGGGCGATTCTTGAAGGCAGGGTGGCAGCCTCCGGCGGTGGAGCGGTCTGTCGTTCGGCGGTGCGTTTCCATGGGCAGAGTCAGTCCTTTCACAGGTGAGCAATCGGGGAGAGCGTGATGAACAGAGTTTGGGTGAGTGGCCTGCTGGTGCTGGCCGCGGTGGTGGCGGGAGGCCGGCCGGCCGACGCTGCCTATTGCGGGCTGGCCAGCTATCAACACGGGACGGCGAAGCTGACCACGGTCAGCTTTGCCCGGGCCCGGAAGACGTGTTCCGGCTGTGAGCAGGCGGAACCGACCTGTGCCGCCGTGACAAGCTGCGGCACACGGATGGTGAAGGATGTTGTCTACGAGCGGAAGCAGTACACCTGCTACAAGACGGTCTGCGAAAAGGTCGTCGAGCAGAAGGAAATCGACTGCGTCCGCTACGAAAAGGAGCAGTGCTTCCGCGAGGTTGAGTACACCGTCTGCAAGCCGGTCTGGGAGACCCGCACCAGAAGCAT
>CALAZQ010000400.1 GCA_937926325.1 uncultured Planctomycetaceae bacterium
GGAAGCCAGGAGCGGAAGCGACTGGACCCGCGTCATCAAAAACGTTGAGATTCACTACCCTGAAGGAGCCCCGATGCCCGCCCCCGACCTTGAACGCCAGATCGAATTCGACTTCCTCCGCGCCACCGAGACCGCCGCCCTCAACACGCTGCAGTGGCTGGGGCGGGGCGAAAAAGAAAAGGCCGATGCCGCCGCCTGCGATGCCATCCGCGGCATGTTCGATCTGGTCGATATGCGGGGCGAGGTGACGATTGGCGAAGGCATCAAGGATGAGGCCCCGGGGCTGTTCAAGGGCGAGCGGGTCGGCACCTGGGCCGAGGGTTCGCCCCGCTACGAGATCGCCCTCGACCCGGTCGACGGCACCACCAACGCCGCCAAGGGCATGCCCAACTCGCTGGCCTGCATTGCCGCAGCCCTGCGGCCCGACGGCGAGCCCCCCTGCCTGCTCGACATTCCCGCCTTCTATTTAAAGAAGCTGGCCTATCCGCTGGAGGTGCGGAAGGCCTGGCTGGCCGACAACTCGTTGCCGATTCACATCGACGCTCCGATCGGTGAGGTGATCGACGTGACGGCGAAGATTCTGGGCAAGGACGTCCGTGACGTGGTGGTCTGCGTGCTCGACCGGCCACGGAATCAGGAGTTGGTCGAGGAGATCCGCCGCAAGGGGGCGACCCTGCGGATGATCCTCGACGGCGACATCGCCGCAGCTCTTGCCCCGGCGATGCGGACGAGCAATATCGATCTCTACGCCGGCATCGGCGGGTCGCCCGAGGGCGTGCTGTCGGCGGCGGGGCTGCGGTGTCTCGGCGGCGGCATGCGGGCCAAGCTCTGGCCGCGAGATGAGGCTGAGCGGCAGGAACTGATCGCAGCCGGTTGGGGCGACCGGCTCGATACCGAGTTCATGAGCCGCGACCTGGCCCATGGTGAGAACATCGTCTTTGCCGCCACCGGCATCAGCACCAGCCCATTGCTTGAGGGCGTGGAGGTCCGGGGCAGCATCGCCAAAACCTACTCCGTACTGATGCGGGCCAAGAGCGGCACGGTACGATTCATCGAGGCCCACCACAATTTGGAGCGTAAGACGATCCACCTGCGGAGCACGCGGCAAGAGCGGAGGGTATGAGAAATCAGCCCTACGGGACGCGGGGTGATGGGATCACTCGCGAAAATGACTGCGTCGCCACAAACCTGAACATCCCAGGGTGCAGTAGCTCTGCCAGCACCTCCAGTGAGTCGACCAGCCGCGGTCCCGGCCGGTTGAACAGGTGATGGCCATCGACGGCAACCAGCCGGCCTTCCCACGTCGCCCGTAGGTTGGCCAAGTACGGCCAGACGGCCGGAGTTTTGGCCTCGCTGACCACGCGGTTCAGTGCAAACCCGCAGGGCGTCAGCAGCACC
>CALAZQ010000401.1 GCA_937926325.1 uncultured Planctomycetaceae bacterium
TTCTGGGATGCCTATCTCGAGGGCGACGAGGAGGCCAAGACCTGGTTCACAGGTAACGGAGCCCGTCAGGTCCTTGAGGCAGGCGACCGGTGGCAGACGAAATAGCAACCGCAGAAGAGCTGCGGGTTCCCCGCCCTTATTTTCCCGTCGACGTCAGGTCGAAGTCGATGGTGTTCCGTCCCGGCTTGACCTCAGCGGTGAGTTCGGTCTTTTCGTTGTAGCGGGGTGGCAGCAACTCCTTGCGGCCCGACTCGAGTACCGCACCGTCCTCGCCGGTCACTTTATCCACACGCGTGGTGATTGTGACTTGATGCTGTCCACGCTCCGCCCCCCACTGATTCGTCGTGTACCGCAGCACGTAGCGGCCGGAATCGTCGGATGTTGCCACAGAACTTCGGCCGTCGAGAGGTGTAAAGGTAACGATAGCCTTCGGCAACGGCTGGCCGTCCAGACGAACGACACCCGACACGCTGCTGACGTCGTATCGACCGCAGCCGCTAAGCATCGGCCACGGCAACAGGAATACCAAGTAACCCGCGGTTGACAGACGCCAACGCCGACAGCCCAGAATCGAAAACGTCATGAATAATCCCCCAGAATCAACGCTCGAAAACGTGGCCGTCCGCGATTCCCACCAAGGCTTCAAGGGGGCTGTCGACAGTCCATGATGATGAAGCCATGCCGACGTTATTTCCGATGGTTTCCTGAACAAATTCAACACTCCCATCGGCCAGGAGAAACTGAGCGCCGCCGGGATGTTGGCTGGTCGGCGACTGCCGCTTGCTGTTATTAACGTTCACGGGATTGATTCCCCAAAACGTGCTGAACGTAATCGTCATCAAGCCCTGAATCCAATTTCCGTTATCATTATTTGTCAAGTCGCCGTCGAGATCGCTCCCAGAAGCGGGCCCCAATCCATTGAAATCCCGCACGGCCCAGAGTGTTCCCGCCTTGATGCGAGTGGTGCCAAGGTCGTACGACCGCTCGCCCACGAGGAAGGTTTTCGATGCCCCATCGGTAATGTCCTTCAGCCCGATGGACCTGTCTCGAAAAAAGACACCGATCGCCCCTGTCGATCCGTTTGAACGGTTCGTTGGCGTGTGCGACCGAATTACCATCTGATTATTCGAGCCGAGATAGTTCGTGAGCGGGAGCCCGCGATTACCGGTGGATTTTCCCCCGTGGGCTGATGGTGCACTTGAGTTCGGCCCCGATGCGATCGCATATCCCGGATCGATATCGGGGTCATGGATCAACACCGCTCGATTGTCGGAAGCGCACCGAAACGCAGGTACGGGTGTTTGAAAGACCGCTTCATTGGCGGCCATCGAAGGCGAGGGGTCTACCGACCCAACTTGCAGCGTGTCGTAGGTAGCCTGAAGCTCCATGTACGGGGCGATCATCGCCGTCCACGACCAATACCCCATGTTGTCGTGCTTCGTCGCAATGTCCCGATAGGCACGTGGAAAAGCCCCCCGGGCATCGTGATAGCCATGCAGCGACAGGCCGATTTGCTTCAGATTGTTGCTGCACGAACTGCGACGGGCCGCCTCACGGGCCTGCTGGACGGCCGGCAGCAACAGGCCGACCAGCACGCCGATGATGGCAAT
>CALAZQ010000402.1 GCA_937926325.1 uncultured Planctomycetaceae bacterium
AGTGAGAAAGGACAGCCGTCATGATCGCCATCGCCAAGCCCCTTCCCACCCGAAGAAAGTCCTCTCGGTCGATCAACACTGCGAAGTCGGCCGGCACGCCTGTCAGTCGCCCCACCAAAAAGCCGCTGACGCCGGCTGAAAAGCGGCGGCGGACCATATTGGCCAACAAGCGGGAGGCGTTGTTCAGCCGTGAGATCGAGTACATCGGCGGCGACGTGTTTCTGGAAGCCGATGCCGAGCAGCTGGCCAGCACCCCGCCGGCCGATGCCCGGGTGCCACTGCAGCGGACCGCCGCCGAGGCCCAGGCTGCTGCTGGGCGGTCGCTGTCACCCTATCTGGCCAGCCTCTACCAGACGCGGCTGCTGTCGAAGGACGAAGAGCAGTTCTATTTCCGGCGGATGAATTGGCTGAAGTTCCAGGCCCTGCAGCGGCGGGACCGGCTTGACCCCAAGCGGGCCACTATGAAGCAGATGAAGCAGATTGAAGGCCTGCTCGCTGAGGCCGAGACCATCAAGGCGATCCTGATCACCTCGAACCTGCGGCTGGTGGTGTCAATTGCCAAGAAGTTCAATGAGCCGAGCTATTCATTCGACGAGTTGATCAGTGAGGGGAACGTAGCGCTGATGCGTTCGGTCGAAAAGTTCAACTTTGCCTTGGGCAATCGGTTCAGCACCTACGCCACCTACGCCATCCAGCGGCACTTCTTCCGCATCTCCCACAAGAGCCGGCAGTACCGCAACCGGTTTGCCACTGACGACGAACCGGTACGGGATCGGGCCGAAGAACCCCGCGACGAAGAGGCCTGCACGCCGGGGCAGGTCGATTACCTCCGTGGGCTGTTCGTAAAGTTTCTCAATGAACTGGAGCCCCGCGAGCAGCAGATCGTGGTGGCCAGGTTTGGCTTTGACGGTGATAAGCCCAAGACTTTCCGTGAACTCGGCATTGAAATGGGTGTCTGCAAGGAGCGAATCCGGCAAATTCAGACCCGGGCCATTGAGAAGCTGAGGACCATGGCCGAAGAAGCACAGCTTGAGCAGACGGTCGGCGATTGGCTGTAGCGACGAGGTGGGGCCTTGCCCCGGGAGGTCCTGACGGTGCAAAAGGTTCTGGTGATCGGGGGCAGTGGCGGCATTGGTGCTGCCGTGGCGCGGCAGATTGTGGCAGCTGCCGGACAGGTGTTTTTGGCGGGGCGAAACACCGAGAAGCTGTCCGCAACAGCGGCTGAGCTTGGTGCAAATTGGACAGCCGTGGAGGCGACCGACGCTGCCTCGGTCGATGCCTGTGCCGACGCGGCCACCGAGGCTCTCGGCGGGCTGACCGGAATCACCAACTGCGTCGGCTCGATTCTGCTCAAGCCGGCCCATCTCACCCAGCCGGAGGACTGGCAGGCCACGCTTGCCGCCAATCTCACCACGGCGTTCAACACCGTCCGGACGGCCGGTCGGCTGCTCAAGGCCTCGGGCGGCTCCGTGGTGCTGCTGTCCAG
>CALAZQ010000403.1 GCA_937926325.1 uncultured Planctomycetaceae bacterium
CGATGACCTGATAGAGCGACGTTCGCTCAGGCCGCCGACGGGTATACCGCTGCTGTGGAACCTGTCGCCACGGCTGCGGAAGCTCGCTCGCATGGCGTTGGGGCAAAGGAACAGATGCGTCACCGCCGTGCCAGCGTACTGATCCACGAACGCGTTCAGGCCTTTCAGCGTCATGTCTTCCGCGGGCCGAGAACTGTAGAAATGGCTGTTGTCCTCATTAATGATAAAGGCGTTTTTCATCGTCGCTGCTCGCTCCTGCTGCGCATGCAGCACTGCAAGCGGTGCGAGCAGCAGGGCGGTGAGGAAGGTGATGGTGGGTTTCATGGGATTACTTTCAATCTGTTGATTGAGAGTTTTGTGAGATCCGGAGCTAGTCGTTGGAAGCCGGCTTCCACTCGATCGGAGCCAGTCGGACGCCGGCGTGGCCAATGACCTTGCCTTCGCCGTTGCGATGCGGGATCAGGCTGGAGATGTACCACCGGTCGCCGATTTGCAGCACCTCCGCGGCCGACGCCGGGAGCGTCGCAATCGGCTTCGCCTCGACCCCGCCGAAGTCGAGCGGGTCTCGCGAGGCGTAGACGGCCGTGCGGTACTCGCCGGAGTTGCCCATCTTGAACAGGTAGTACCAGTTGCCGATGCGGACGACCGTTGGGCACTGTGATCCGTTGGGCGTCGTGCTGACGATGACGCCTTCGGACCATTCGGCCGCATCCGGGCGGTCGGCCGTCCGCGCCATCACATGATCTTTCCATGTGTAGTAGAGCTGGTAGCGCCCGTCGTCCGCCTTGAACAGATACGGATCACGCATGCCGCTGGGTGTGCGGTCGGAAAGGTCGGCGAACAGTCGACTGAACCCGTCGGAGTTTCGGGCGCGGATGAAGATATGGCCGTCGTCCGAATCGGCGCGGCTGATGCTTCCGCCACCTCCATAGAACATATGCCATCGGCCATCTTCCGAATAGCAGTGCGGGGCCTGAATGGTGCGCGGCATCTCACCCGCGTGCGGATCGCCAACCCAACACACACGATGTGGTTTCCATGCCTGCTTATCGTTCTCGAAATCCGTAGACCCGGTCCACCGGAAAAAGACTCGGTCATGACGCGTGCCACGGATCTGTGTCCAGAGCTGCCACGTCCCGTCGGCGTCACGGAAGAAGGTGTGGTCGACGATCTCGCCTCGTTTCGAGTCGAGTTCGGGCAGTGCGGGGCTGTACGCCGCACGCCACCACTCGCCCGCGATCGACGGGATGAGTGGACCGCCTGCGTCGGATTCGGCCTGCGCGACAACGGGGCCGCAGACGAGCGAGAGAAGCAGAACGATGAGGATTGTGAGAGTGTGTTTCATGGGCCTACCGGGCTTTCAGGACTTCTTTGGCCAGCGAATCAGTTTCTGTCAGGGTGAAGCGTGTATTCATTACGGAGTGCTTCTCTGGACCCACCGCATACTTGAGATAGGTCGTAGCGATGATCGTTCCGTCGGGTAGGAGTTCGAGGTCGGAGTATCCGCAGTCGGCGTTGCCGGTCCCGGGCTTGTCCGATTCTTTGCGCAACGTATTGTGGAAGAGCTTGACGCGGTAATCGCCCGGTTTGCCTTCGAGGATGTCTTCGAAATGTCCCACCCAGGCAAGATAGTGGCCGTAGGTCGAACTGCTCTTCGCCACATCGCGGAAGGCGACAACGAGACGTCCGTCGGGGGCGAACTTCGCGACATGCCGATCACCGGTGAGAGTGGCGGGCAGTTCGCGCGGCTCGGTCCAGGTCTTCGCATCGTGGTGGCTGACGGAATACAGCGATTGATATTTGCGGCTGTTTTCGCGCAGGAGCATGAGGTGGGTCCTGCCGTCGGCGGAACGGACCACGCAGGGCTGACTCCAACGGTTGGGAACGCGGAGAAGGATAGGACGGTCAACGGCACTTTCGCAAGCATCTCGCCTGTCGGGACCAGC
>CALAZQ010000404.1 GCA_937926325.1 uncultured Planctomycetaceae bacterium
CCGCTGACGACTCGCCGACAGAAACCCCCGACTTCACTCCGGCAGGCAGTTCCCCGGCTGCATTCGAAGCCGACACCACGGATGCCACGGCGGCAGACGAGGCGGATGACACCGAACCGCAACGCCGACTTTCAAAAGCCGAACGGCGTCGCCTCCGCAAGCTCGCCCGCTCTGGCCGAGCGGCATAGCGGCGCTTTGACGGCGGGCGATCCCTTGCCGATAGTGCTGGCGGAGGTACTCCTGTGACGATCAGAACCAGATTCGCGCCCAGCCCGACCGGCTACCTGCATATCGGCGGGGTTCGTACCGCGCTGTTTAACTGGCTGTTCGCCCGCCGGCACGGCGGCCGGTTCATCCTGCGGATCGACGACACCGACGAGGTCCGCAACCTCGAGGCCGCCCTCGACCCGATTCTGGCGGGCTTGACCTGGCTGGGCATCGACTGGGATGAGGGGCCGCGGGTCGGGGGCGACTTCGGTCCGTATTTCCAGTCCCAGCGGGCCGACCGCTATGCCGCGGCCGCCAAACAGCTGCTGGCCTCAGGCCATGCCTACCGCGACTTTGCCACGCCGGAGGAACTCGACGCCGAGCGGAAGGAGGCTCAGGCTGCCGGCCGCCCCTTCCTCTACAGCCGCCGCTTTGCCGCCTTTGACGAGGCGACCGCCGAGCGATTCGCCCGCGAGGGCCGGCGGGCCGTCGTCCGGCTGAAGATGCCCCGTGAGGGCAGCCTGGTGATCGACGATGCGGTCCGGGGCCGGGTGGAGTTCGCCTGGGAGCGGGAACAGGACCATGTCATCCAGCGGGCGGACGGCTCGTGCCTCTACCATCTGGCCACGGTGGTCGATGACCACGAGATGCAGATCAGCCATGTCATCCGGGCCGAGGAGCATCTCTCGAATACACCCCGGCAGGCCTTCATCGCCCAGAGCCTCGGCTATCCCCTGCCGGTCTACGCCCACCTGCCACTGGTGGCTGAGCCGGGCAGCCGGACCAAGCTGAGCAAACGGAAGCTGGCCCAGTATCTGAAGAACCGTGACTTTGCCCAGGTGGCCGAACACGGCATGCGAATCGCCCAGCAGATCGGCCTCAGACCCGAGGCCGACACCTTCAACCCGGTGATCGTCGACTTCTACCGCGACGTCGGCTACCTGCCCTGGGCGATCGACAACTACCTGACGCTGCTGGGCTGGTCGCTTGACGATCACACCGAGTTCTTCTCGCGGCAGCAGCTGATCGAGAACTTCTCACTCGAGCGGGTCAACTCCTCCCCGGCCGGCTTCGATCCCAAGAAGCTCTGGGCGGTGCAGGACCATTACATGCAGCAGCTGTCAACGGCTGAGAAGCTCGAGCTGATGCTGCCGTTTCTGATCAAGGCGGGGCTCGTCACCGAGCCGGTGCCGGATGCCGTTCGCCAGACGGTCGCCGCGGTGATTGACGTATCGGGCGATCGGCTGAAGGTGGCCGGTGACATCCTGACCTACGCCGACTTCTTCCTGGTTGCCGAGCCGGAACTCGATCCAGCGGCCGTTGCCAAGCGGCTGGCCAAGCCCGGCACCCGGCCGCTGCTTGAGGCCTTCATCGAGCGGCTCGAAGCCGCCGAGCCGTATGACGCCGCGACCCTCGAGACAACGCTGAAGGATGTCGTTGAGGCGGCCGGGAAGAAGGTGGGCGACCTGATCCATGCGGTCCGCGTGGCAGCCACCGGCAAGACGGTCGGCCCGGGGCTTTACGACTGCCTGGTCATTCTCGGCCGCGAGCGGTCGCTTGCACGGCTGCGGAAGGCCCTGCCGCTGTGCAGCTGACGGCCGGCGTGGCCCTCCTCCCGGCCCGCCGCCGCCCGGTGGACGCTGGCAGCGGCGAACGGGTAGGGTAAGCAACTCTCGCCTGGTGGCAGCCGCAGACGTCTGCCACCGCTCTCAGATTTCAAGGAGTGAACAAATGCCGTTGCTGGTTGTCGGAAGTGTGGCCCTGGATTGCGTGGAAACCCCGACCGACAAGCGGGACGATGTCCTCGGTGGCTCGGCTGTCTTCTTTTCCTATGCCGCGAGTTTCTTCTCGCCCGTCCGGATGATCGGAGCGGTTGGCGAGGACTGGCCGGCAGCCCACACGGCGCTGCTCGAAGGCAAGGGAATCGACACCTCCGGCCTCCAGACGATTGCGGGCGGCAAAACCTTCCGCTGGCGGGGACGGTATCTGCCCAACATGAATGATCGTGAGACAATCGAGGTGCATCTGAATGTGCTCGACACGTTTCAGCCCCAGCTCGGTGCAAGCCATCGGGACTGCCGCTTCCTGTTTCTGGGCAACGCCTCACCGGCGGTTCAGCTCGACGTGCTCAATCAGGCCGAAAAAGCCGAGCTGACGGTGGCCGACACGATGGATCTCTGGATCAACATCCAGCGCGACGAACTCGGCGAACTGCTCAAGCGGATTGACGGCCTCGTGCTCAACGACGCCGAGGCCAAGCTGCTGGCCCAGGACGAAAACCTGGTCCGGGCCGGCCATGCCGTCCGGGCAATGGGGCCAAAGTTCGTCGTCATCAAAAAGGGGGAGCACGGCGCGATGTTCTTCAGCGAGCACGAGATGTATGTGATGCCCGCCTTCCCAACCTCCGAGGTGCTTGACCCGACCGGGGCCGGCGACAGCTTCGCCGGTGGCATGATGGGCCATCTGGCCGCCCTCGGTCGCTTCGACCCCCAGGCGCTCAAAGAGGCGCTCGCCTACGGCGTCGTCACCGCCAGTTTCACGGTGGAAGACTTCAGCCTCGACCGGCTGGAACAGCTCGATCGGCAGATGGTCGATCGCCGGCTGGCCGACTATCGCCAGATGCTGTCGTTTTAGCCGCATTTTCTGCTTGCAGGCTGGCCCCGCTGCCGATACTATACAGGGGTTCACTTCCGCGTGCGTGGCAGTGCCGGCGGACGTTCCGCCGTCCACCTGTTCCCCCACGTAGCCGGTTTGCCGCGATTTCATCACACTGTTGGAGTGTGAACGGTGACCGACCCCGCGCGGAACCATCCTGCCAGGAGTCGGCCGATGATCACCGCAGTAAAACCAGCTTCGACAGCCCCAACGAAAACCTCAGCCCCAGCCACCAAGGCCTCAGCAACCCCCAAGGAAGGAACCTCCAGCCGTATGGGCAGAGCCAAACAGACCGCCGCAAAGGCGACCGCTTCCCGCAGCAACGCCAAGAAGGGGGCGGAGAAAACCGCCGCCTCGTTCATCGACGACAATCCTGTCCTCAAGAATGCCGTCGCCCAGATTGAGAAAGAGTTCGGGCAAGGCTCGATCATGCCACTCGGATCCGAAAGCACGGCGGTGGCTGACGGCATCCCCAGCGGCAGTCTCTCAGTCGATCTCGCCCTCGGGGGCAAGGGCTTTCCCCGGGGTCGGATCATCGAGGTATTTGGCCCGGAATCGAGCGGCAAAACCACCCTCGCCCTGCACGCGGTTGCTGCCGCCCAGCGGGCCGGCGGTGTCGCAGCCTTCATCGATGCTGAACATGCCCTCGACCCAAGCTGGGCGAAGAAACTGGGCATCGCCCTCGAGACCCTGCTGGTCAGTCAGCCGACCAGCGGTGAAGAGGCGATGCAGATCGCCGAACTGCTGATCAAGTCGAATGCGGTCGACATCATCGTGGTTGACTCAGTGGCGGCGCTCGTCCCGCAGAAGGAACTTGACGGTGAAATCGGCGACTCCTTCGTGGGCCTGCAGGCCCGGCTGATGAGCCAGGCGATGCGGAAGCTGACCGGCGCGATCGCCAAGAGCAAGACCTGCGTCATCTTCATCAACCAGATTCGGGAGAAGATCGGGGTGATGTTTGGCAGCCCTGAGACGACGCCGGGCGGCCGGGCGCTAAAGTTCTATGCCTCCTGCCGCATCGACGTTCGCCGGATCGGCGGCCTCAAGGACGGTGAAGATGTGGTCGGCCAGCGGGTGCGGGTGAAGGTGGTGAAGAACAAGGTCGCCCCGCCGTTCCGGGTGGCCGAGTTCGACATGATGCACGCCGACGGCATCAGTGCCGAGGGTGATCTAATCGACCTCGGGCTGGCAGCCAAGCTGATTGAAAAGTCGGGCACGTGGATTCGCTACGGTGACGCCCACCTCGGCCAGGGCCGGGAGAAGGCCCGGCTGTTCCTCAAGGAGAATCCCGAGGTCGCCGAGGATATCCGGCAGAAAATCATCGCCAGCCGTGAACCACTGCTTGAGGTCGAAAAAGAAGCCAAGGCCGACGACGACAACGAGTGAGATTGACCCAGCCTTCCGACCGCGAGCGACGGCCGCCGACCTGTTTTCCGCCCGGAAAGCGGGTATAGTGCGGCCGCGTTCGCGTTTCGCTGTGACATTTCGGAGTCGATGAGTTCATGAAGGCAGATGACCTCCGGGAGGCCTACCTCACCTTTTTCGAGTCGAAGGGCTGCGTCCGGCGGCCGAGCGACGTGCTGGTGCCACGGTGGGATCCGTCGGTGCTGTTCACGCCGGCCGGCATGAATCAATTCAAAGATCACTTCTTGGGCAAGTGCAAGCTTGAGTTCACCCGGGCCACCAGCTGCCAGAAGTGCCTGCGGACCGGTGACATCGAAAATGTTGGCCGCACGCCCCGGCATCACACCTTCTTTGAGATGCTGGGAAACTTCAGCTTCGGCGACTATTTCAAGCGCGAGGCGATCCTCTGGGCCTGGGAATTCCTCACCAGTCGCGACTGGCTGAACATCGACCCGGAAACGCTGTCGGTCACCGTCTATGACGATGACAACGAGGCCTACTGCATCTGGTCGGACGAAGTCGGTGTGCCGGCCACCCGGATCACGCGAATGGGCGAGGACGACAACTTCTGGCCCGCCGGCGCGCCCTCGCAGGGGCCCGATGGCGTCTGTGGACCCTGCAGTGAAATCTTCTACCGGATGCCCGACGGCAGCGATGTCGAGATTTGGAACCTCGTCTTCACGCAGTTCAACCGGGTCGGCGATCCGCCCGACAACCTCAAGCCGCTGCCCAGCCGGAACATCGACACTGGCATGGGCCTGGAACGAACCGCCGCCATGCTGCAGGGGGTCGACAGCAACTTCCACATCGACATCCTGCTGCCGCTGGTCGAGGCGGTAGCTGAAACCTGCCAGCGGCGGTATCGGCCGGAGGACGATGATGGTCGGCGGATTCGCCGGATCGCCGACCACGTGCGAGCCTGCAGCTTTGCCATTCATGAAAACGTGCTGCCGGGCAACAACGAAGAGAAGTATGTCGTCAAGCGGCTGCTGCGGCGGGCCGTGCTCGATGGCTGGCAGATGGGCATGCGGGAACCATTCCTGCACCAGCTGCCGGCAGCGGTGGCGGCGCAGATGACCCGCGGCTATCCGGAACTGGCCGACACGGTCGAACGGGTCAGCGGGGTGATCAAGCGGGAAGAGGAGTCTTTCCTGGCGACCATCGACGGCGGCTTGGCCCGAATCGAAAAACTGTTTGATGCAATTGAGTCAGCCGGAGGGGGCCTCGTCGGCGGTGAGGACGCCTGCGAGCTCTATACAACCTATGGCTTTCCGCCGGAACTGCTGGAAACCCTGGCAGCCGAACGGAACTGTGCCTTCGACTGGAACGGCTTCCGGGAGGCGATGGAGGCCCATGGCCAGCGGTCGGGAGCCGGCTCGCGGGTTGAGGTCTTCACCTCCGGGCCACTCGACGCCCTCAAGAAGGCGATGCACGGGTCGGAGTTCGTCGGCTATGAAACCCTTGAGACCGACGGCAAAATTGTCGGCATCATCGCCCAAGATCGGCTGTGCGAGACGCTGGCAGAACTCGGGCCGCCGGCGGCCGACGTCCGCAGTGAGCCGCATCGGCTGGTGACGATCGTGCTCGATCGGACCAGCTTCTACGGTGAGTCGGGCGGGCAGGTCGGTGACACCGGCTGGCTCGAGGGTCCCACGGGCCGCTTTGAGGTGCTCGACACGCAGCGGGAAGGGGGGTTCATGCTGCACATCGGTCATCTCCGATCAGGTTCGCTCGAACTCGGTCAGACCGTCCGAACGGCGGTTGACGGCCAGCGGCGGGCGGCGATCCGCCGGGCCCACTCCGCCACCCATCTGGTCCATGCGGCCCTGCAGCACTACCTGGGGCCACATGCGGTTCAGCAGGGGTCGAAGGTCGATGCCGACCACCTGCGGTTCGATTTCAGCCACACCAGCGGCGTCGGTGCTGAGACCCTCGGGCAGATCGAGGCGATGGTCAATGAAAACACACTGGCGGCGGCGCCGGTGACGGCCGCGCTGTTGCCGCTGGCCGAAGCGCGGCATGCCGGGGCCATGATGCTGTTCGGAGAGAAATACCCCGATGTCGTCCGCATGGTGACGATGGATGGGCTCAGCAGGGAGCTCTGCGGCGGCACCCATGTGACCAACACAGGCGAGATTGGCCCGGTCAAGATTGTCGCCGAAGAGAGCGTCTCGGCCGGCACCCGTCGGGTGGTCGCCGTAACCGGCCGCCGAGCGATGGAGCGGTTCCGCGAGGTGGAATCGACCCTGAACACCGCGGCGGCGGCGCTGAAGGTGCCCGTCGCCGACCTGCCCTCCCGGCTCGCCGCCCTGACCAAGGAACTGAAAGAGCTGAAAAAGCGACGGGCCGGGGCGGGTGGCGGACTTGCGGCCGAGAGCCTCCTTGAGCAGGCCACCGAGCAGGATGGCATCCGAATCGTGGTGGCCGATGCCACCAGTTGCGACGCCGCCGCCATGCGGCAGTGCATCGATCAGCTGCGGCAGAAGGCCAGCCCCATCGCCATCCTGTTCGGGGCGGCTGAAGGCGACAAGGTGACGCTCGTCGCCGGCATCAGCCGAGAACTCGAGGCCCGCGGGATCTCAGCCGGCAGTTGGATCAAGGAACCGGCCGCCGTTGTCGGCGGCCGGGGGGGCGGCCGCCCAGACCTCGCCCAGGCCGGCGGCAAACTGGTCGACAAGCTTCCGGAGGCCCTCGCCACCGCCGCCGCCGCCATGCAGGCCATGCTCAAGGGCTGATTTGGGACGGGGCTAGCCCACCAGCTTTTCCAGTTCGCTGATCGCGGCGTCATAGTCGGGCTCGTCGGCCACTTCCTTCACGACCTCGGCATAGCGAACAACGCCCTCGGCATCGAGCACGAAGACGGCCCGGGCGAGGATTTTCAGCTCGTCAATCAGCACGCCCCAGTGTTCGCCGAAGCTGCGATCCATGTAGTCACTGCCGGTCTTCATACCGGTGATCGACTCGGCTCCGCAGAACCGGTTCATGGCGAAAGGCAGATCGAGACTGACGGTGAGAGCCGTCACCTTGTCACCAAGTGCCGCCAGCCGGCCGGTGAAGGTCTTGGTCTGTACCTGGCAGACCGGGGTATCAAGTGAAGGCACCACACTGATCAGCGCGGGCTTGCCGAGCAGGTCTGCTTTGGTGATGTGCTGCATGCCCCCCGACTCATAGGCGACCACGTCAAAAGCGGGGGCGGCTGCGCCGACGGCGACGGCGTCACCGATGAGCGTGAGGGGATTGCCTTTGAAGGTCACGGCACCGGGGTGAGAGGTCGCCATCGAAGTCTCCTGCGTAAAAACGGGGAAGGGGGGAGCCTGAGTACTTGAAAGGAGTATTGCTGACTCCCGCAGCCTGGCAACCCCCGGCTGCTGCGGTGGCGGACAGGCGGTATGCTGCGGTGTGAAGCGGCACAGGAGCACCGGCGCATGCGACTGATCGGACAACTCGGCCAACGACTCGGACTGGTGATTCCGGCCATTGCGATCGTCCTGGAACTCAACCACGCCATTTCGCTGGGGCAGATGCTGATGCTGCTGGTCGCCGCCGTCTGCCTGTTCGGCATCGGCCGGATTCTGGAAGGCTACAGCCCGTCTTGACGGTGATGCGACTGGCGGCCGATGCTGCCCCTGTTCGAAATCCGCCGCTCCTCCCGTCTGCGAGCCACCGATGCTGCCGCCCCTGACCTTTTCACCCCTCTACCGGCATTACCTCTGGGGTGGCCGAAGGTTTGAGAGCTTTCTCGGCCGGCAGCTCGACCAGGCCGGCCCGTATGCCGAATCCTGGGAATTGGTCGATCGAGGTGAGGACCAGAGTGTGGTCCGGGCCGGCCCGCTCGCCGGACAACGCCTCGGCGATCTGCTCCAGATGCACACGGCCGAGCTACTTGGAAGCAGTCAGCAGGCGGTATTTCCGCTGCTGTTCAAGTTTCTCGATGCCAACAAGGTGCTCTCGGTGCAGGTGCATCCCGATGATGCGGCAGCCGCTCGAAGAACCCCGCCCGACCGCGGCAAGACCGAGGCCTGGTACGTGATCGATGCCGAGCCCGGTAGCCGGATCTATGCCGGCCTCCGGGAGGGCGTCGATCGGCAGGCCCTGGCAGCAGCGATCGCGGCCGGGCGGTGCGAGGAACTCCTGCATGGATTTGAGCCGGCCGCCGGGGACTGCATCTTCATTCCCGCCGGAACCGTTCATGCCATCGGCGCCGGCCTCGTGGTCGCCGAGATTCAGCAGTCGAGCGACGTCACCTTCCGGCTGTTCGACTGGAACCGGGTTGATGCCGCCGGGCAGCCCCGCCCCTTGCATCTGGAGGAGGGCCTTGCCACGGCCCGCTGCACGGGCCCGGTCACCCCGGTCCGCAAGCAGCAGACCGCCGACCCGGCCGTCAAACGACTGGTGGACTGTGAGTTTTTCGGTTTCGACGAGGTCACGCCGGCCAGCAGCTGGCAGACCAGCGGCGGGGCCTGTGAATTTCTCGCCGTTCTCGCCGGCGAAGTCTGCCTGCCGAGCCAGTGGAGCCTGCCGCCGCTGAAGCGGGGCGACTGCCTGCTGCTGCCGGCGGCACTGGAACCTCAGCTGCTGACCTGCCGGACCGCCCCTGGCGATACCTGCCGGCTGCTGCGGGTGACGATTCCTGCCGCCTAAGTTCTGGGATACACGCAGCATTGCAGCGGTGCGGGGTCAGTCACGACCAACGGTCGTCATTTCGGGCTTGGGCCGACGGCCGCGAACACCTAGCATCCCGCTGCTTTTCGCCGGCCGTGCGGCGATCTTCCTGCCGGAGCACTTCTGATGTCGCCCGCTCGCTGCCTGATCGTGGCCTTCTGCCTGGCAACAGCCGGCTGTTCGTCCCTCGGTCGGCCCGACTGGCTGGAGCCCGGTCCGGCGATGTCGCAGCGGCGCCGGGCGGTCAGGTTCGACCCCTATCTGCAGGATGACATCGCCCCGGCAGCCCTGCGGATGCCGCTGATGGACGGGGCCCGGCCCCGCGATTTCGCCGACCCCGTTCCCGAGGTCACCCGGTCGCGCTGGTGGGCAAAGGGACGCTGAGCAGACTGGCTACCTTTTTCCTCGGTTCATGCGAGAATGTGCCCGCGGGCGGCCGGCGACAGCCGGTTGGCTCGTCCCACTCCCTTCGCAGAACCACTCCCGTGCCACCCCGCCCCCGCCGCCAGCCCACCTCCGATCGCCCCCGCCCGCCGCGGAAACCGGCTCGGCCGACAGCCGCCGCCAGGCCTGCCGGCCGTTCGGCTGCTGACGACGATGGTCTTGAGCGGTTGCAGAAGGTGCTGGCAGCGGCAGGCCTGGGCAGCCGGCGGGCCTGTGAAGAGCTGATCACCGCCGGACGGGTTGAGGTCGATCGGGAGGTCGTCTCCACGCTTGGCGTCCGGGTCGATCCGCTCCGGCAGCAGATCCGGGTCGATGGTGAGCAACTGCCGAACCCGAAGCGAGTGGTCTATCTGCTCTCCAAGCCGGTCGGCGTCGTCAGCACCAACTATGACCCGACCGGCCGTCCCCGGGTGATCGATCTGGTGCCACCCGACCGGCGACTTTTTCCGGTTGGCCGGCTCGACCGCACGAGCGAAGGCCTGATCCTCGTCACGAACGACGGCGAACTGGCCAATCTCCTGACGCATCCGCGATACGGTGTCGAGAAGCGATACCTGGTGCAGGTCGCTGGTGTCCCCACGGCCGAAACGCTCGATCAGCTGCGGCAGGGTATCGCCCTCTCCGAGGCAACCGTCCATGCCAAGCGGGTCACGGTCCGGTCGCAGCACAAACAGAGCACCGTGCTCGAGATGGTGCTCGACGAGGGCCGGAACCGCGAAATCAGGCGAATGCTCGCCGCCCTGGGTCACAAGGTGCAACAGTTGAAGCGAATCGCGATCGGTGACCTCAGCCTGGGCAACCTGCTGCCCGGACAGTGGCGGCGGCTGAGCTGGGAGGAAATTGAACGGCTTCGCCGCGAGGCGGTGGCGGCCGGTGCCAACGACCGGCCCCGGCCTGCCGCTCGAGGCCGCCGCCCGGCCCAGCGGGGCGGTCGCCAAGCGGGGCCGCGCGGCACAATGGCCGGCCGGCGGCCGGCACAAGGTCGGCCGCCCGCCACACCTCGCAAACGTCCCGGGAAAGCTTCGACCTGGCGGAAGGCGGGCCGCCGCCCTTCCTCAGGCTGAGGGGGCAACCGCTCATCCGTCATCAGAAAGAGCGAAGGACACGAAAATGGAAGTGACCGCCGCCCCGATCGTTGCCCATGAGCAGATTGCCGAGACGACCTGGCGGCTGCGGCTGGACTGTCCGGCTCTGGCTGCCACCGCCTGCCCGGGACAGTTTGCCATGGTGCGGATTCCCGACCGGCACGACCCGCTGCTGGCCCGACCGCTGGCCGTCTATGACACCTTCGGTTCCCTCGATGCCCCAACCTGCTGGCTGCCGTTGACACCCGCCGCCCACGCCGGACCGCTCCGCTACGCCGACTTTGTCTATGCCGTTGCCGGCAAGTTCACGACCGCCGCGACTCACCTGCAAGCCGGCGATAAGCTGATGGTCTGGGGCCCGCTGGGCAATGGGTTCGATCTTCCCGAGGCGGACCACTTGCTGCTGGTGGCCGGCGGAATCGGCCAGACGGCCCTGCTGATGCTCGGGCGGGCCTGGCTGGCGGCCGCCCCCAGCCGGCGGGCCAGCTTCTGCTGGGGCGCACGAAACGCCAAGCTCTTCGGCCATGCCGAAGACTTTCGCACTGCCGGGATGGCGGTCGAACTGGCAACCCTCGACGGCTCCGCGGGAGTGCGAGGCACTGTCGTTGACCTGCTCGACACGCTGGAGAAGCGGGGCGAGATTGCCGCCGGAAGCCGAACCGCAATTGCCTGCTGCGGTCCGGAGGCGATGATGGCAGCCGTCGCCCAGTGGTCGGCGCTGCGGCAGCTTGGCTGCCAGGTTTCGCTTGAAACTCCGATGGCCTGTGGTATCGGCATCTGTTTCAGCTGCGTCGCCCCTGTAGCTGACCAGCACGGGGGCTGGGACTACCGGCGCACCTGCCTGGAAGGACCGGTGTTCGACGGAGCGTCAATCGCCTGGGAGGCGATCGGCTGACAGCCCGCCAGAGTGATTTAGCTGGCCGCTGACTGCGTGGCCTTCAGAATCCGGGCCGACAACCGCGACTTGATCCGGGCAGCCTTGTTCCGGTGAATGGTGTTGGCTGAGGCGGCGCGGTCAGCTTTCTTGGCGACCGTGCGGAAGTGTTCGCGGGCCGCTGGAATGTCCTGCTGCGAAATCGCATCAAGCACCTTCCGAATCGAGGTTTTGATCGCCGACTTCGCGGCCCGGTTCCGATCCCGGCTCCGGATGTTCTGCCGCAGCCGCTTCTTCGCGCTGGCCGAATGAGGCATGTGAACTGTTTCCTATCGTGATAGCTGGTGGCTGATTCGCTCGGTCCGCGGCCGGCAGGCGACTCCGCGGGCAACCGTGGAAGCTTTCGACTATACCCCATCCCTGACTGTTCTGCCAGCGGCTTCCGAGACGCGGTCAGACGGCGTCAGCACCCAGTTTTTCGAGCCGGGCTGCGACGTCCCGATAGCCAAAATCGAGCTCCGCCAGCGTCGACAGGTGCTTGTGCGCCGCGTCACGGTCCTTGAGACCGGCCGCCAGCACGCCCGCCCGGTAGAGAGCCCGCTTGCGAAGTTCCAGTTCGCGGTCCCCCAAATGCTCGAGAGCGGTCTGATAATTCCGCATCGCCAACGGATACTGCTTGATCCGCTGGAAACATTCACCCAGTTCCAAGGCGACCACCCCCTTACGGCGGGCATCGAGCATCACCTCCTGGAATTGCTTGATCGCCTCGGCGTAACTGCCGACGGCTTTCAGGCGGAGTGCCAGTTCGTATTTCCAGGCGGCATTTTCCGGATACCGATCAGTGCGGGCGGCGTAGACCTCAATCTCTTGCTTGAGCAGCGTCCGTCGCAGTCGGGAGAGACTGTCACGGCGGTCCGCCGTGTCTTCGGCCTCCAACTGTTTCTCGGCCAGCAAAACCCGGCGTTTGGCCCAGCGGAGCTGTCGATCCTCGAGATGCTCCCGGACCTTGAGGTCATTTCCCGAGGCAGCCAGCGCATCGTTGAGCACCTTTTCGGCTTCCTCGACCGTAGCCTGCCGCTCGAGCAGATCGGCCAGTTCGAAGGCGGCCTCGGTGTCGGTCGGTGTTTCGGCCAGCCGGCGACGGAGCGTCTCGAGCGGCGATTCATCGGAGGTCGGCTGCTGCGATTTGTTCCCGCGGCTGTCGAGGTCATGCCGGGTCTTTTCGACGCTCAGCCGGGCAATCTCCCGCTGGGCTTCTTCCTTGACCGCCTTGAGTTCAGCAATCCGCTGCCAACAGGCAATCGCCTGGTTGAACTGGCCCAGCCGTTCCATGTAGGCGGCACACTGCTTGTTGACCGTCGGATCGAGCGGGGAGACATCGAGCGCCCGCCGGAGAAATAGCCCTGCGGTTTCGATGCAGCCAAGGGCCTCGCAGGCATCAGCCAACCCAAGCAGGCAGGACGTGTCGACCGGGTTTTTCTTGAGCACCCCGATGCCTGTCTTGATCGCCTCAGCCGGCTTCCCCGCCGCAATCAGCCGCTTCAGGCTGCCCCGGCTGCCGGCCGACAACAGCGATGACAGCCCGCCCGCTTTTTTGCCCGCCTGTTTTTTGGTCAGCGCCTCCAGCAGGCTCTGCAGGTACGGGATACTACCGGGGTCACCGCACACGCAGCTCCCGAACAGTTCGATCGCGTAGTCGTAATTGCCCTTCCGCAGGTTGTCGGTCCCGCTGGCATAGCACTTCGAAAGTCGGCTCCGCTCAGCCGGGGTGAGCGGCATGCGGGCCGGCAGGCGACTGGGTGTTGAAGGACTATTGTCTGCTCGATTGTCTGCCATGCGTCCCCGGACGACCGGACGAGGGGAATGCGGAGGTCCTGCTCCCGCAACCCTATCGTACCAGACGCCTGAGGAAATCTGCTCCCGACGCTGCAGCCCTTGTGGCAGACGGAGGCGAGGTGAGAATGAGGCTTTGCCCGGGAAATCCTCTCGAGAGTCGCGGTCCGGAAACGCCCTGCATGCACGAATCACCGCCCGCCAAAGCCGCCGCTTCTTCCTTGGCCACGACGCTGCCGGCCGGCCGCTGTCCGCCCCCTGGGCGGGTGGTCTTTGTCGGCGCCGGACCGGGAGAACCCGACCTGCTGACGGCGCGGGCCATCGACAGGCTGAAGACAGCCGATGTCGTGGTCCACGATCAACTGGTACCCCCGGTCGTGTTGCACCTGACCGCCGCTCCCTGCCTGCCAATCTCCCGTCTGCTCGGCAACAACCGTGCCAGCAACGATCCCGGCCGACAGATCGGCGGCTGGCTGGCTGACCTCGCCGCCCCCGGCCGGGTCGTGGTCAGGCTCAAGGGCGGTGATCCGACTGTTTTCGCGCGGCTGCGGGAAGAACTCGAGCCGGTCAGCGAGCGACAGATTCCGTTTGAAATTGTTCCGGGCGTGACAGCGGCGACAGCGGCGGCGGCATCTGCGGCTGTCCCGCTGACCTCGCGGGAAACCGCTTCGAGCCTCACCATCGTGACGGGGCACGAGGCGGCCGCGAAGGCCGAGGCGATCGACTACCGTAGCCTGGCCGCCAGCACCGGCACGGTTGTGATTTACATGGGTGTTGAGCAATCGGACCACTGGTCCGAGGCCCTGCGGCAGGCCGGCCGACCGGACGACACGCCGGTCACACTCGTCAGCCGCTGCAGCTGGACCGATCAACAAATCGTCGAGACCACGCTTGCTGAGTGCGGGGCTGCCATTCGCCGCGTCAGCCTGCCGGCCCCAGCCATCGCCATTATCGGCAGCCACCCAGCCGGCCTGCCCGTGGCCGCCCGGGGGCCGCTGGCAGGCTGCCGGCTGCTGGTGACGCGGCCGGCCGGCCAGGCCGAGGAATTGATCACGGAAATCGGCCGCCGCGGCGGCGACGCGGTGCATCTGCCACTCATCGAGATTGGCCCCGCCCCTGAGCCGGCCGCGGTCGAGGCGGCCATCGCGGCCGCCTGGTCGTTCGACTGGATCGTCTTCGCCAGCGTGAACGGCGTCCGGGCCTTCCACACCTGCCTGCGGAACACCGGCCGCGACCCGCGAGCGCTCGGGACGGCTCGGCTGGCCGCTATCGGCCCAGCCACCCGAGCCGCCCTGGAAGCCTGCGGCCTGGCCTGTGACCTGATCCCGTCCCGATACCAATCTGAAGGGGTGATCGAGGCGATTGCCGATTCACCGCCGCGGCGTTTCCTGCTGATCCGGGCCGACAAAGGTCGCGATGTCCTGCGGCGGGAACTCGAGGCCCGGGGCCATGAGGTCGAACAGGTGGCGGCCTACTCAAGCCGGCCGGTGGCGACGATCGGCACGGAGGCCGAACGCACGCTGCGGCAATTTCCCTGTGACTGGATCGTGCTGACCAGTTCCTCGATTGCGACGGCAGCGATCCGGCTCTTCGGCGAGCGGCTGCGCGAGTGGAAGATTGCGAGCATTTCCCCGGTTACCACGGCGGTGCTGACCGGGGCAGGTTTTCCGCCGACCGTCGAGGCCCTGACAGCCACCACCGACGCCATGCTGGCGGCAATCGCGGCCCACCACGAGCCTCCCGCGGCCCCGGGGCGGGCAGACCGCACCGATCAGGAAAAGCCTGCGGCGGCCAGACCGCCGGAATCGGGAACAGGCTGAAGCATCGGTAGCAGACCGCCGATACCGAAGGGTGCCGGAGGCGTCGCCCGTGCTCAGGGAAGGGGACGGCAGCCCCCTGGGCGATTGCGGCTGGATCATGAGAGCCGACGTTTCCCTGAGGTGACCGAGAGGATTGACGTGCACACACCCGACCGGCCGGCCATCTGCATTCTCTGCTCGCCGCTGCCCGCCCGCGGCGAAGCCTCAACGGCGATCGCGATCGATTCGGGGCGGACCTCGCCGACCATCTCGTGGTACGGATCGCTCGAGCAGATCGAGTCCTGGCATCAGTCGGAGCAGCCTCCGGCGATACTGATCGACCCCGCGGTTGCCGAGTCGCGACGGAACCTGCGGAATTTCCTCCGGGCCGGGCGACGGGCCGTCCCCACGCTCCGGGCCGCAGTCATCGGGCGAGCCGGCGGGGTGAACCAGGCCGACCTGCTGGTGGAGGAGGGGATCGAGGTCGTGCTGGCCTCACGATTCAGCGGAACGGGGCGGCCCCGGCGGCCTGTACCGGCAGGCTGGCCCTGCCGCAGCATGCAGTGGGGCCTCTGGGAGCTGCAGCGGCAGACACCAACAGCCACTTCGTGGGGCGGAAAGTTGTTCGGACGAACAGCCGTCCCGCGGCTGAAACCGGGCATGCTGGCCGCCATCGACACCGCCACGACAGCGGGCACGCATGACGCCCAGCGACTCAAAAGCTTGCGTGCTCGACTCGGCGGTCAGGTGTCCGCCGGCCGCTTGATCATGGCCTCCTTGGGGGAACTGCCGGCTCTCGTCTCGGGTGGTGACAGCCGCCAGACTCCAGGCTCGATCCTAAGGGCCGCTTAGCCGAGGCCTGGTCGAGCTATTCCTCCTGCCGACTCATCTGTAACGACCAGCTGAGGTAGGCGAGAATCCCACTGCTCAGAATAAATCCAATGTCGGCGGCAATGCTGACCCGTCGGAACGGAAAGCCCGCCACCAGATCGGCCAGGAACATGATGCCGACGATTCCCGAGACGATCATGCCGATGAACGGAACGGCCTTCGACACGATACGGGAACTCCAACCAAAGGACTGCGGCGGTACGAGGGGCGGACGGGCCAGTGGCACAGGCAGCCCGCCTTCCGGAGACGGGCGAGCCGTCCACGAGTTCGATACGATACTGGCCGATGTCGGCTGAGCCAACCGGTTGTCTGCCGGCCACCGGCCCCCAACCCCCATTTCGGAGATTTCCCCCGTGTCGGACCAGCCTGCCGGCCGGACGGCCGTCTACACCGGTTCGTTTGACCCAATCACCCTCGGGCATCTCGATGTGATCGCCCGGGCCAGCCGTATTTTTGACCAGATCGTGGTCGGCGTCGGCATCAACCCCGACAAACACCCCTTGTTCGACCAGGATGAGCGGGTGCGGCTGGTCGAGGCGGCTGTGGCCCCCCTCGCCAACGTCAAAGTACGGCGGTTTGACGGCCTCTCGGTGACTTTCGTGCGTGATCAGCAGGCACATGTCGTGCTGCGAGGGGTCCGTTCACTCACCGACATCGAGGCCGAGTTCACCATGACGCTGGCCAACCGCATGCTCGACCCCGAGATCGAGACCGTGTTCCTGATGGCCGACGCCCAGTACTCACACATCTCGTCATCATTACTGAAGCAGATCACCCCTTTGGCTGATGATGAGGCCTTGCTGAAATTCGTTCCGCCACCGGTGGTCGCAGCCCTGCGGGCAAAGCTCGCCCGGCCGTGAGGGATCGCCCGCTGCGGCTCATTGGCGGCGGCGGCCGCCGGGCGGCAGTAAGGGTGGGG
>CALAZQ010000405.1 GCA_937926325.1 uncultured Planctomycetaceae bacterium
AGCGGGCGAAGGGACTCGAACCCTCGACATCCAGCTTGGGAAGCTAGCGCTCTACCAACTGAGCTACGCCCGCGATTCCCTTAGTGTAGCGATGGTCGAACGGGTCGCCAGCCGACTGCTTTCGGATCGTTCTGGAGCGGCCGCTTAGAATCATGCCTATCCCGCCCCGTCGCAATTTGGGGTGGCTCAACCGGTGAGGAATCTGCCGGTCACCTTTCAGGGCGGCCGGCATCAAAAGGAGACGAGACGATGACAGATCAGCCCTCCGGGAATTTTGCCGCCGCACCAGGGTCACCGCCCGCGGCCGAGCCGGGACCTGCGAGGGGCGACGCGGGGGAAGCCGCAGCGCGGCCTTCCCGATCGGCACGACCGCTTTTCACCGTTGGCGTTGTCCTGGCCGCTGTTGCTGCCGTGGCGATCGTCACCCTGCCGAACTGGCTGGTTTCGCCGACGGGGGTTCGGCAGTTCCTGCTGCGGTCCATCCCTGGGCTGAAGGGGGACGTGAAGGTGCAGGCTGCCTCAATCGGCTGGTTCTCACCCCTTTCCATCCGCGGGCTTTCTCTGGTGCCGGCGGAGGGCGGATCGCCTCCAATCTCAGTCGCGGAGATCGAGGGCGACCGCGGCCTCCTCGCCATCTTGATGGAACGTGGGCGGCTTGGCCGCATTGATGTCGATGGTCTGGCCTTGGACCTCGTCTTTGACGAGCAGCATGTTTCCAACCTGCAACGGTTGATCGGCCGCCCGCCGCCGCGTCCGGCCACAGGCAGACCACCGGCTGAGCCGTCGGCTCTAACTCCCTCCGAAACCACGGGAACAGATGAACGAGTGCGAGTGGTGGTTGAGGGGGCAATCATCAGGGTCCGCGGCCCCTGGACAAAGGACCGCTGGGAAAGTGAACCGATCGACCTGGAGTTGGCACTCCGGCGGACGACAGCCGGTGACCGCGAATGGTCGCTTGCGCCTGTCGCGCTGCTCGACCATGCTCGGCTTGAGCCGTCGGTGGCTGCCGGCATCCTCGCCTACGCCGCCCCGATCTTGGCCGACGCCACCCGCACCAGTGGAGAATTTTCCCTCGTGATTGATGAGGCGCGGTGGCCTGCCGGCCGCGGTGAAGAGGCGACCGTGAGTGGAATGCTCACGCTCCATGAAGTTGACGTGGGGCCGGGGCCACTGGTGCAGGGGCTGGTGCAATCGCTGCCAGGACGGCTGCCGGCACCCCCGACCATCCGGGTCGCTGAAGCCTCACGGGTGCGGTTTCGCCAGGCCAATCGCCGAGTCTGGCATGAGGGGCTCGCCTTTGGCCTGCCCTTGGCGAAACCGGGGCAGCGGCTCGACATTGAATCGACCGGCTCGGTTGGTATCGACGATCGGTCGCTCGACCTGGTGCTGTCGCTGCCGATTCCGGCCGATCTGCCTCAGGACCGTCCTCTGCTCGCGGCCCTCGCAGGCAAAACATTGCGGCTTCAGGTTGAGGGAAATCTCGATGAGCCGCGGCTCAAGCTCGATGAATCGCTCAAGCAGACGGTCACGGCGGTCGCCGGGGATGTCTTGGACAATCTCCGCAAGCAGCGTGCCGGGGAGGCGGTCGAGACAAAGCCTGAGCCGGTCGGGTCGGTCGATCGGTCCACAGACCGGGACAGCAACCTTGGTGGCCAGCCGACCGCGGCGGCAGCAGGGCAGACAGGTCCAGACGACTCGGAGGGGACGGCTGCCAAGCTCAATCAGCTGAAGGGAATGCTTCCTGCGGAGGTGTCCGAAGATCCGACCACCGATGCGGTGATCGATGCGGTTGGCGGGCTCCTTGACGAGGTGGCCCGACGGCGGGCTGCCCGCAAGCAGGAGCAGGCCGAGCGGGAGACGGAGTCAGACCCAGGAACCAAACCATCTGACTCGAAGCAGAACCGTCCGGCCAGGCGGCTGCTGAGGCAACTCCTCGAGGCAGCTGGTTCAGCGGCCGACGAGGACAAGGGGGGGCCGGCAGCCGAGCAGGCTCCGGCTGCGAAGTCACCGACTTCACCGGCAACGCCGCCTGCGAAATAGCTGAAAGAAAAAACCGATCCCCGCCAGCGGCGGGAACCGGTTCTTTCGGTGAAGGGCCAACAATCTCAGGGCAGATTCAATTGACCAATCGGACTTGTCTCGACCTGGGCTCAGGTCTTGGCTGGGGCAGCCGGAGCTTCCGGAGCAGCTTCTGTCGGGGCGGCTTCCGTCGGGGCAGCTTCGGCCGGAGCAGCTTCTTCCATGATGACCGACTCACCACCACAGTTGCCACCGGGGCAGCCACCTTCAACGACCACCTCACCGCAGCTCGTGCAGCCGCCACAAGCCGAGACTTCACCACAGGGATCGCAGGCGACAGCTTCTTCGCCGTGGCAACGATGACGGCGATGGAACAGGCCGTGGCAACGACGGCCGTGGCAACGACGGCCATGGCAGCCGTGACGCAGGCCGGCGACGGCGGCGGTGTCACCACTGACCAGGGCAAAGGCGATCAGGGCGATGAACGCCGCGAACGAAATTCCGAGAAAACGCTTCATTTCTTCCTCCGAAGTTTGGATGCACAAGCACTGGTTGTGCGTATCACGCGACCGTCAACATGCTGGGTTGATCCGGGACGGCCACCGGACCACAGCAACCGAGAACCAGATGCAGCTTGCTGAACCCTAACGGAACAACCCGCGGCACCCCCCTGCAGGTGCTGCAGGTTGGTCCAGATTTCAGCCAGCCCATCGCCCCTGAGGCTATCTGTCAAAATGTGACTGTCAAGCAAGATTGGGGGTTTGGGATGATTTTGCTGGCTGGCTGCTGGGAGACGCTGTCACTAAAAACCACCCAGCTGGAGGGTTTTTTCACTAAAACTCAGAAAATTTGCCCCCTTCGCCTCGTCCAGCGGAGGTGACTGCCAGGAAGCCAGGAGCGGAAGCGACTGGACCGGATCTGACGTTGGCGGGGGGTGCGAGTCCGCCGGCTCCCGCCGGCGGCTTCCCGTGGCGGGCTTTCCGTTCCAGCACGCATCGACATCCGGAAGCCAGGAGCGGAAGCGACTGGACCGGATCTGACGTTGGCGGGAGGTGCGAGTCCGCCGGCTCCCGCCGGCTTCCCGTGGCGGGCTTTCCGTTCCAGCACGCATCGACATCCGGAAGCCAGG
>CALAZQ010000406.1 GCA_937926325.1 uncultured Planctomycetaceae bacterium
GTGCTTTCCACCACCAGCAGCACCAGGAACAGCGGCGTGGCCACCCAGCGGCCCCCCTCCTCGACGAAGAACTTGTCGCCGGCCGGCTTGTTGGTCACCGGGATGAACCGCCGGAAGACCTTCAGCAGGAAGTTGTCCTCCGGGTGCACCTCTTCGCTCGAAAAGGCGAGCTTCAGTCCGGTGTAGACCAGGAAGCCACCGAACAGCCAGAGGATCCAGTGGAACCGCTCGACCAGCTCGGCCCCGACCAGCACAAAGGTCAGCCGCATCAGCACCGCCCCCAGGATGCCCCAGAAGAGCACCCGATACTGATACTTCAGCGGCACGCCGAAATAGCCAAAGACCACCGCGAAGACGAAGACGTTGTCCATCGACAGTGACCACTCGACCAGGTAGCCGGTGAGAAACTCGATCGCCGCATCACTCCCCAGCCACCACCAGATGAGGCCGTTGAACGACAATGCCAGCGCCGACCAGATGCAGGTCCAGAACGCACTCTCCGACAGCGACGGCTCGTGCGAATGCTTGTGGAAGACCAGCAGGTCGAGGGACAGCAGCACGGTGACAAAGACGGCGAAGGCGGCCCAGTGAATCGTCTGGATCGGTCCCTCGGCAACCGCCGCTGGAGCGGCGTCGGTCGCTGCCAGCAGCCACGGCATCCCGCTGCCGGTGGTGCCTGCCAAGGCGGAGGTGAGCAGGTTGGTCAGGGCGACCATGAGATCCTTTCGGTCTGTTTAGGCAGGGAGGGCAGTGTGCGATATCCGCCGAAATCTATTCGAGTGGCCGACGATCGACCATGGGCGGTCGTCAGGGCCCGTCGGCAGTCAGCCCGCGGACGAGGCTGGCGGTCATCGCCTTGAAGACATGGTGCAGCTGTTGCCAATCCCGATCCTCGGCCTGGCAGAAAATCACATAGCAGGCGGTGGGCAGCTCGAGGCAGCGAAACGCGGCGGTGTTGGTCAGGTCGAGGCAGGAAAAGTTGATGTCGGCCCCGGTCAGGCGCTGGCCGAACACCGTTTCGGTTGCCGGTTCGCTCTCGAGGTCAGGGTAATCTGCCCGCAACTGGGTGACGGTGGCATCGGCCAGCGCCACCGGGTCGCTGCCGGCTGGCTGGCGGGAGAGCGACCAGAAGGCCCCGTCGGGGGCCGAAACGCTGACCTGGAGCCCGGCTTCGGGCGAACTGTCGGCCTCGACCGTCCAGTTGTCGGGGTAGTCAAACTGAACCTCGTCGCGGTGAAACTTCATAGCTGTCCGGGAAAGAAGAAGCGGCAATCCGAGCGGGGCGGGCGGGGGAAGTACTGTCTACGGTCAGTTTTGCGGGTGGCAGACAGCTGGACAGCAGCAGCCTGCCGCGGCTACTGTCCCGACCCCTGTACCCTATCAAACCGGCTGGAAAAGCGGTTCGCGTCTCATGGTTCGCTCGCCTCGCACCACTGCATTTGCCCAGGGCCTGGCCGGTCAGGCGGCCAATCTCGCCCTGCCGGTGGCGATGCTGCTGGCCATCCTGGTGGTGCTGGCACCGGTTCCCGCCCCGGTGGTTGACCTGCTGCTGGCAGCCAATCTGACTGTTGCGGTGCTGGCCCTGTTGGGATCCCTCGCCGCCCGCAGTCCGCTGGAAATGGCGGCCTTCCCCAGTTTTCTGCTGGCCGCCACCCTCGTCCGGCTGGTGCTCAACATTGCCACCACCCGGCTGATTCTGGCCGAGGCTGGTCGCGGTGGGCCGGCTGCCGCGGGTGAAGTGATCCAGGCCTTCAGCAGCTTTGTCGCGGCCGACAATCTCGTCGTTGGGGCCGTCGTCTTCGCGATCATCGCGGTGATTCAGTTCGCCGTGCTCACGGCCGGAGCCACCCGCACCAGTGAAGTGGCGGCCCGGTTCACCCTCGACGGCCTGCCCGGCCGTCAGGCGGCGATCGATGCCGAGGTGGCCGCTGGCGGGCTCACCCGGGATCAGGCCCGGGGTCTGCGGGCCGACCTCCAACGCCAGGCCGAGTTCTACGCCGGCATGGATGGTGCCAGCCGGTTCGTCCGGGGCGAGGCGGTGGCCAGTGTCGTGATCGTGCTGGTGAATCTTGTCGGCGGCTTTGCCATCGGCATGGGCCAGCTCGGCCTGCCCGCTTCGCAGGCGGCGGGGCTCTACGCCCGGCTGACCATCGGCGACGGCCTGGCCAGTGCCGTGCCCGCGCTGCTGGTCTCGGTGGCCACCGGCCTGCTGCTCTCGCGGTCCACAACCAGCCAGAATCTGCCAACTGAACTGGGCCGCCAGCTCTTTGCCCGCCCGGCCATGCTGCTGGTGACGGCAGCGTTTTTGGGGGTCTTGGCTCTCTCCAATCTGCCGACGCTGCCGCTGGCAGTGATGGCCAGCGGCGTGCTGGTGGCGGCCTGGCTGGTGCATACGGCCGGCCCACAGGCGGCCGCGGGGCCGGCGACCAGTGACGCCGGGGCGGCTGCAAAGACCGCCCCGCTGGACGCCATTCTGGGCCGCACCCGCCTGACCCTGCGGCTCGGCCGAGAATTGGCGAGTCTGGCAGCGGGAGACGAGGCCCCACTCCCGGCCGCAGTGGAAGGCCTGCGGACTCAGCTGGCAGAAACCCTCGGCCTGCTGCTGCCGGCGGTGACCATTCAGGATGATGCAGCGCTGGCGTCACGAGCCTGGAGGGTCGAGCTCGACGGTGAGCCAATTCTTGAGGCAGACCTGCCGGCAGGCCGGCAGCTGTTGGTTCCGGCAGCCGACGATGCGGTGACCAAGCAACGCTGGCAACGCGATCCGACTGGCACGATTGTTCTCGCCGACCGGTCGGCCCGCTGGGGCAGCCCGGCCGAAGCAGAGGAGGTGGCTGCCCGCGGTGGACAGACCTTCGCTGATGCCGCTGCGGTCGCCCGGCTGCTCGAGGATGCCCTCCTGAAGCGAGCCGACCGGCTGCTCTCCCGCGACCAGACCGCCCGGATGCTCGAATCGCTGCGGGCCACTGAGCCAGCGGTGGTTGAGCAGACTGTGCCTGCCGTGGTGAGTGTGGCCACGGTGCAGCGAACGCTGCAGTGCCTGTTGCGGGAAGGGCTGCCGATTAAGCCGTTGGCCGGGCTGCTTGAGGCACTGGCCGATCATGCCGCCCAGACCAGCGATCCGCAACAACTGGCCGAACATCTGCGGCAGCAGCTGGCCGGCACCATCGTCCGCCGGCTGCGGGGACCGGAGGGCCGGCTGGCGGTCATCCGGGTCACGCCCGCTGCTGCCCGGCTATTGGCCAGCCCCGGCCGCGAGGCGGCTGAACGGCTGGCGGCTGAGCGGCTGCTGGCCGATCTGCGGCGGGCGGTGCGGCCCCTGCATGACCGCGGCCGCCGCTGTGCGATTGCCGTCACGGCCGAGCGGCTGGCCGTGGCCCAGCGGCTGCGGGCAGCGGGCATCACCACACCGGTGCTGGCCGAGCAGGAGTTGGCCGGGCAGCCGGGGCTGGAAGCATTTGCGGTTGTCGGCGGTGATGCCATCGCCGATCGGCCCGCAAGCCAGGCCGCTTGAGCCGCTCGAAGTTCGGGTGCTGAGTTTTTCAGACAGAGCCTCAAACCGGGCGGGCTGGGCGGTTCTGGCTGGTTGTCCGGAGATTGCTGGTGAACGGGGCTGTGGCGGGCCGATGAAATGAAGTTGTGTCGCAACACGTTGCGGCCTACCTTCCCCGCGGCGATCGTGCCGCCACCGGTCGGGCCAGGGATGGCCCGAGCCGTTGCAGAGAGATCCCAGGAGGAATGACGTGGCGAAGGATTTCAAACAGCCCCCGCCGGAGGAGATGCTCGAACTCTGGAAGGAATTCAAGCAGGATCAGTCGAACGAAACCCTCCGCAATCGCCTCATCGAAATCTATCTGCCGCTGGTGCGGTACAACGCCGAGCGGATCTGGTCGCGGCTGCCCGACGGCGTCGAACTCGACGACCTCAGTTCCGCCGGCACCTTCGGGCTGATGGATGCGATCGACGCCTTCGACATGGAACGCGGGGTGAAGTTCGAGACCTACTGCGTGCCGCGAATCCGCGGAGCCATGCTCGACGAACTGCGGACCATGGACTGGGTGCCCCGGCTGGTTCGCAGCAAGGCCAGCAAGCTCAACGAGGCGATCAAGACCCTCGAGGCCCGCATGGGTCGGGCCCCCTCGGACGCCGAAGTGGCCGAGCACATGCAGCTTTCGGCCGAAGAGTTCGAGAAGCTGCTGGTGGAGGCCAATGCGGTCAGCCTCGTCAGCCTCAACAAAAAGTGGTGCGAGACCGACAGTTCGAAGGATGTCCGCGAGATCGACATTCTGGAGGACAAGAAGGGCGAGGATCCCACCCGCCGAATCCAGAAGAATGACCTGATGCGGCTGGTCACCAAGGGCCTCAACCGCAACGAGCGACTGATCATCATCCTCTATTACTACGAAGAGCTGACCATGAAAGAGATCGGGGCCACGCTCGATCTTTCGGAGAGCCGGGTCAGCCAGATGCACTCGGCCATTGTCGAGCGGCTGCAGAACCAACTGGTGCCGCGACGACGGGAGTTTGCCGCCTGACCATTGGTGGCCTGGGCAAGCTGAAGCAGTTGTGATAATTCACCGGCCGGCTCGAGAAAAATACTCAAGATTGGTCGGGCGGGATGACGATGAGAATAGACTGGTGTGGTGAGGGTCGTGATGAGAATCGCGATGACTGAAAAGCCCGGATCGTCACGGACGGCATCCGGGGGCCATACTGAACGGGGCAAGAGGAAGGCAGACTCGACGAATTCCAGTGAACCATCCGGTTGGTCCCTGCGTAGGGCTATGGCGGAGGGGAAAGGGAACTCGATCCACGGACTGCAAGGAGTGCAACCATGAACATTTTCAGCGTCAGTTCAACGCAGGGTGCGGCCTCGGTCGGCGGCGTCAAAGGCGTCGAGGCGACCGCGGCTACCGGTCGGACCACAGCCGAGGGGCTCAGTAGCGTCAATGACGGTGTGTCGCTCTCGGTCGATGCCGTGCAGGCCGCCTCGTCGGCCTCCGACATTCGCCTCGATCGCGTCAATGCCATCAAGGCGGCGATCGCCGACGGCAGCTACGAGACGCCCGAGAAGCTTGACATCGCCCTCGACCGGCTGCTCGACCGGCTGTCGTAAGCGACCGCTCGGAGGCACCGGTAGGCCGCTGACAACGGTGCCTGAAGGGAAAAATCGCCACGGCCTCGATTCCTCGGGAATCGAGGCCGTGTTGCGTTTGCGGCGGGTGGAACTGGAAGTGCTAGACTAGACATATGGCGACCTCTGCTGACTTCTCCCTTGGTACCGTCAATACGGCTCTGACGCCGCAGGAGCGGTTTGCCGAATTCATGCAGGCCCGGGGCAAGCGGATCACCCGGCAGCGGCAGGTGATTGTCGATCATGTCACTGGCCGGCATGAGCATTTCGACGCCGAACAGCTGCTGGCCGAACTCCAGGGGACCCCGGCTGGCAGTCGGGCAAGCCGGCCGACGGTCTATCGCACCCTCAGCGAGATGGTCGAAGCGGGGCTGCTCAAAAAGATGGTTCTCGATGGCCGGGCGGTCTATGAGCACGATTATGGGTATCCCCAGCACGACCATCTCTACTGCACCAACTGCCAGCAGCTGATTGAGTTCTCCAGCGACGAACTGCTGCAGCTTCGCAACGCCGTGGCCGCCACCCACCAGTTCCGGCCCCAGGGCCACCGGCTGATCATCTCCGGCATCTGCTTCGACTGCCGCAGCAAACGCAGCACCTCGCGGCATCAAGACCGGGTGTGAGGCCGTTCATACCCGTAGCGGTCGAGGAAGGGTTTCCACCGCTGGCTGATTGCCGCCACGATG
>CALAZQ010000407.1 GCA_937926325.1 uncultured Planctomycetaceae bacterium
GGCGGCGAGCGTCGGGGCCGGCATGAGCATCTGGGCGAACGTCGGCTGGATCGGCGTCGGACTGGTGGCGGCCCTGCTGGTGCTGGCAGCGGTTGTACCGGCCCGCCAGCGACCGGCTGCGTAACGAGCCGGCGGAGTAATGCCCTACCAAGACTCGCTGCCACTGCTGGTCGGCTGCCTGGTTGCTGCGGGACTTTTCGTCTGGCTCTGGCGGCTGGCGGGGCAGTCGATCTGGCTGGGGTTGGCTTTGGCCGTGGGGGCTGTCGGCATTGCAGCGGCTACTGTTGACCACCTCACCATCACCGACCGCGAGGAGCTGGAACTGCTGCTGCCGCGGCTGGCGAAAGCGGTCCAGGCGAAGGATCTTCCGACGGTCCTGGCGAGTATCGCCCCCGAGGTGCGGCCGGTGCGGCGGCAGGCCGAAGACGCCGTCAAGCGATTCCAGCCCAGCCAGGTCGTGATCACCAAGCTTGAGGTGGAGGTGGACCAGACGAGAGCGCCGTTGACGGCTGTAGCCGAACTGCTCGTGCGGGTGAGCGGCCGGATTGCCGAGCAGAATGAAGCAACAGGCATCGTCGCCGCGACGGTAACCCTGGAAAAACGTGACCGCTGGCTTGTCACCGACTGTGTGGTCAGGCCGGCCGAGCCACTTGGCGGGAGACGGTAGGCAGGCGGAGGCCGGTCGGGCTGCATGTCAGCCGCCGGCCCCCGCTGCCACCGTCTCACAGCGCAGGCTGCCCACCGAGCAGGCTGCTGGCATTGAAGGCGTTGTCAAACGGCAGTCCGAGGTCGGCCATGAGGCTGCGGTAGTCGTCAACATGCTGTGAAAGTGCCTCGCAAATTGCCGGGTCGTCGGCAAGTTCACGGCTTGCCAAGAGTCTCTGCTGCCAAGCGGTCAGGCCCTCTTCGTAGGCAGCCTGGGCTGCCTCTGGCTCACCTGATGCAATAGCCTGGGCGGCTCGAGCCAAGGCCGCACGGGCCCGCAGGCCCGCAGGCGCTGATGAGAATTCAGCGATCGCCCGCCAGTGGTCAAAATTGATCACCTCGCGGCACCGGGCAATCGCCGCAGCGTTTGCCTCAGCGTCCGCCAACAGACGACAAAGACCGACCGCTTCGCTCCGGGCCGGTTCGGCGAGTACTTCAGCCGTGTCCAGCCAGGAGACCTCCAGGATTTTTTCAGCAGCCTCAGCCGCCTCGGCTTCAGCCGCTGATCGCTGCTCGGTCGGAATGACAAGGGCCGCCTGCTGGGCCGGTGTCAGCTGCAGCCGTCGCAGCTGCTGCAGGCCAAGCCGCTGTGGTGCGAGCATTGCTTCGAGACGGGCTTCAATGGCGTTAGCCCGCTCCCGCTCAGCAGTCAGCATCCAGAGTCGCAGCGTTCCACTGGATGTGCTGATTGGCGTAAACGTGAGGTCACCGGCCGCCGCGGCCGCAGTCTGCCAGGCGGCCAGCGTGTCGGAGCCAAAATCTCCCCGGTTCTCCAGATCGGTGGCCTGACGGATGGCCGTGAACATGGGGCCTGCTGCCTCAATCAAAGGCTGACCGGCAGCCGGTGGCTGCGTGACGGCATTCGGCACAAAGCTGGCCACCGACTGTCTCATCAGCGAGCGACTGGCCGCCGCCGTATCGAGCATGGCGGCCGGCATCTGGGCAAACGCGTAAAGCAGCCCCGTGATGACCATGCAGATACCGAGGATAACTTCCTCGGTCAGCAACAGCCGACTGGGGTGCACCAACTCGTCGGTCACGTCGGCAATCGGCAGATGGGCGTGGTGGCCTGAGTGGGCCTGGTGCTTGCGGCTGCCCAGCCGCGAGGTGGCGAAGAACATGTCAGGGGTCCTTTCTGACGAGAAGAGCGGCAGCCGCTTCGAGATGCGCTGCCGAAACCGCAAGGCGGCCGACGCGGTGGCCGATCGGCACGCCCCTGACAGGTGCCGACCGATCGCGTCGCAAAACTGTAGGCAGCACCGCTGCTTATTGGCCAAACACCGCTGCTAAGACGCTCAGGCCCGGCAAAACCCAGCTGTTGGCCCGCTGGACAGTTGGGCCGACCACAAGTTTTTCAACTGGTGTAGGCCGACTCGGTGGAGGTGCGGACCAGATCGTCCGTCAGCGGGCGATGGGGCGGAATGCCGGCCGTCTCGAGGTGGCCGTGGTAGGCCCGCACTCCCTCCTCGGCCGAAAGTTCCTCATCGGCCACCGCCCGCAGGAATCGGACAAAGGCCCGTTGGTCCTCGGCAGCGTTGATCTTGCGGCCGAACAGGGCGACCCGGGCCCCGTGTCGCTTGGCATCGGCCACCAGGGCGAAGGCGTCGTGGGTGGTGCCGGCACTGCCGCCGAGGATGCCGACCACCAGGCTGCGGTCATAGCTGGCCAGTTGCTCCATCACCGTCGGGCCGAGATAGGGGATCTTCAAAAAGATCGGCCGGCCGGACGCCGGCACGCCGGCCAGGCAGCGGACGACATGGTCGGCAAGAAAGCGATCGAGGGTGGCCGGTGGGCTGTTTCGGCGGCCGTCGGGGTCGCGGATGCAGTTGGGATAGAAGACCTCAAGAAAGTGCTGAAAGCCCTGCTGCTCGGCGGTGATGCGGAACTCGCGATAGGCGGTCAGCATCGCCCGGTCAGCCTCGGCGTCGTCGTTGAGCGTGAGGGAAAACAGGCCAAGGTTCGCCCCGGGTACTCGGTCGGGGTCGGTCTGCCGGCTGCGGGCAGCGGGGCTGCGGCTGCCTTCGACGCAGCCGTACTGGGCCTGGTGGATGGTGCAGGTTGAAAAGGGCAGGGCCGGCTGCTTGCCGTAGCGGCCGGTCCCGGTCGCCAGCCAGATGTCGGTGGTGTCGTTGAGCCGGACGGCAGGGGTGACCGGCGAGTTGGCGAACAGCCCCTCATCGATCGTCAGCACGCCACTGGTGCTGCCGCTCATCAACATGATGTCGACATGGCCGTCGGCGACGATGCCGCGAATCTGTTCGCGGTAGGCCTCGATCGACCGGAACGGCCCGGCCAGTGGATCGGCCCCCGGTTTCAGTCCGGGGGCGGCCAAGCCAAAGGCCATGTCGGCATCCTTGGCATCGGCGATGATGAAGTCGCGACAGCCAGCGTCAGACAGAATGCGGGCCAGCTTGGTGTCGAGTGATTTTTGAACGGTTGTCATGGCATGGAGGGGTGGGAGGCTGCCTGCAGGGAAGGCGTGCCTGCGATCGTAGCAGCAGGCGGGCACCGCTCCCGCTGGGCTAATTGAAAATTGTAAAACTTTTACGGAAAAACAATCGCCTGTGTCGTTAGGCTCAGAAGCCGATCGGGCGGTCTGCTCGATACCCCCATCCCCTAAGTACAGGACGTTCGGCATGGCTGCGGCGGCGTATCGCTTTTCTCTTGGCCCCTGGAACCTCGGTCAGGGTGCCGATCCCTTCGGTCCTCCGGTTCGGCCCGAGGTCTCGTTTGATGACGTGCTCGACATTGCTGTTGGCCTCGGCTTCGAGGGAATTCAGCTGCATGACGATGACGCGGTGCCCGACCTCGAAGACCTGTCGGCCGATCAGATCATCAAGCAGGCCGAAGCCCTGCGGACGAAGCTGGCTGACCGGGGACTGGTGGCCGAGTTCATCGCGCCGCGGCTCTGGGAGCATCCCACCGGCATCGACGGTGGCTACACCGCGAACGACCCGGCCGCCCGCCACTGGGCAATCGAGCGGTCAAAGCGGGCGGTCGACATCGCCGCCGCGCTCGGCATCGATCTGCTGGTGCTCTGGCCGGCCCGTGAAGGCACGGCAGTGCGGGAGAGCAAGGACCCGATCCGGGCCTCCGCCCAGTTGCTTGAGGCGATCGATGCCATCCTCGCCCACCATCCCCAGATTCGCATCGCCATCGAGCCCAAGCCCAACGAGCCGGTCGACCACGCCTTTCTGCCGACCATCGGCCATGCTCTCGCCCTCGGCAGCCGGGCAGCTGATCCGGCCCGGGTTGGGGTGTTGATTGAGTCGGCCCATGCGATCCTCGCCGGCCTCGATGCCTCCGATGAGATGGGCTTTGCCTTGGCAGCCGACAAGCTCTGGAGTGTCCATCTCAATGACCAGAACGGACTGAAGTTTGATCAGGACAAGGTCTTTGGAGCGGCGAATCTGCGGGGAGCCTTCGACCAGGTTCGGGTGCTCGAGGCGGCTGACTATGCGGCCACAGGCCGGTTTGTCGGCTTTGATGTGAAGGCCCAGCGTACCCAGGCCGCCGAGCGGGCGACCGCCCACCTGGCAACCAGCAAGGCGATCTTCGAGCGGCTTGTCGACAAGGCCCGCAGCTTCCCCGACGACGCGGTGGCAGCAGCCATCGCTGAGCGGGACTATGAGGCGGTCGAACGACTGGTGTTGGAGCACTTGCTCGGAGGCTGAGATGCAGCGGTCAGCGGATGACCCGAACGGTGCGAAGCGGCGTCCGCTGGTGGCGGTCATTCTCGACGCTTCGCGTCCCTATGACCGGCTGATCATCGGCGGCGTTGCCAGCTTTGCCCGCGAGCAGACAAGTTGGTGCCTCTATGTTGAAGAGGACCCGCTGCAAAAGCTGCCCGACCTGGCCAGTTGGCATGGCGACGGCATCATCGCCAACTTTGACGACCGCCGAGTGGCGGCGGCGATTCGCGGGCTGAACCTTCCAATCGTCGGGGTGGGCGGGGGGTACGGCTGGTACGACCCAGCCTCGGGCATTCCCTATGTCTATACCGACAATGCCGAAATCGCCCGGCAGGCGGCTGCTCACCTGCTGGCCTGTGGCTTCGACCAGTTCGCCTATTACGGCTGCCCGCGGACCAGGACGACAGGCTGGTCGGAGGAGCGGGGCGAGGCCTTTCACGTGGCCTGTCGGCAGGCGGGCAAGCCCTGCGAAGTCTTCGTGGGCCGGCACCGCACGCCCCGCCGCTGGGAGGCCTTGCAGCAGGAACTGGCCGACTGGCTGATCGGCCTGCCCAAGCCGGTGGGCCTGATGGCCTGCAATGATGCCCGGGCCCGTTATGTGCTTGAAGCCTGTCGGCTGGCTGGGCTGAAGGTGCCCGATGATGTGGCCGTGATCGGCGTCGACAACGACGAGATGATTTGCGAACTGACCGATCCGCCCCTGTCGAGCGTCGATCAGGCTGCCCGGCGGGTTGGCTATGAGGCGGCCCGGCTGCTTGCCGGCGGCCTGACTGGAGGACGGAAGCCACCGCCGTTGAGAACGGTTGTTCCACCGGTGGGCGTTGTCACCCGGGCCTCGACCGACACGATGGCCACGAGCGACGAAACGGTGGTGCAGGTACTGCGGTCGCTGCGGGCCGACCCCCGCCAGAAGCCCGATGTCGAAGCCTTGGCCGGGCAGGCCTGCATCTCCCGTTCGACGCTCGAGAAGCGATTTCGGGGCGTGGTCGGCCGGTCGATTCACCAGGAGCACATCCGGCTGAAGCTGGCAGTCGTGCGGCAGATGATTGCCGACACCGGCCTGCCGTTGAAGACAGTCGCCAGCCGCTGCGGCTTCAGTTCGGTGCAGTACATGACCAGCTTTTTGAGCCGGCACCTCGGCGCCACCCCGGCCCGGCTGCGGCAGGAGGAGCGGGCCCGGGAGTGAGGCTGCCGCCGCCGGCAGGGTGCCGAGGGGACGTTGTTGTCGGAGCGGCCAAAGCTGAAACTGGCTGCTGATAAGGGAGAACCCAACACGATGGATACGCAAACAGACTGCCTGCTGATCGGCACGGCGGTGGCCGATGTGCTGATTCGTCCGGTACCGCTGACCCAGCCGGTCGGTGGTGGCCGGCTGCTGCATGCCGAACCGTTGGTGGTGAGCACGGGTGGGCTGGTCTGCAACACCGGCGTGGCGATGCGGCGGCTGGGCATGCGGGTGGGGGCGGCGAGCCTGGTCGGGGAGGACCTCTGGGCGGCCACCATTCGTGAGAGCCTGTCACGCGAGGGGATTGATACCGCCGGTCTCGAGACCCGGCAGAGCATCGCCACCAGTAGCACGGCGGTGCTGATCGACCCGTCGGGGGAACGCAGCTTTGTCCATCATGTTGGTGGCTGTGCCGCGATTGACCTCGGCTTCATTCGCGATCGACTCGACCTCTTCGCTGCCAGCCGCTGGGTGCTGATCGGCTACATCGGACTGCTGCCCGGCCTGGAGGCCGATCTGGCCGAGGCGGTACGGCTGATCGCCGCGACCGGCTGCAAGGTAGCGATTGAGACTGCCGGCGATGGTGGTCGGCTGGAGCAGGTCGCCCCGGCGCTGCCGCATGTTGACCTCTATGTGCCCAGCCTCGATGAGGCCCGGGCCCAGACCGGCCGTGATGATCCCCGGGCGATCATCGAGCACTACCGCAGCCTTGGGGCCAGGGGGCTCATCGGTGTGAAGCTCGGCACGGCGGGCACGCTCTTGAGCCCGGCAGTGGATGAGTGGCTGGAGGTGCCCTGCCTTGCCGCGCCCGGCCCGGTGGTCGATACGACCGGGGCGGGCGACTCGTTGCTCGCCGGCCTGCTGACCGGCCTGCTGCGTGGCCTGCCGGTGGCCGAAGCTGGCTTGCTCGGTGCCGCAACCGCTGCCTGCTGCGTGACTGGCGTCGGTGCTACCGATGGCCTGCGGGACTATGCGGCCACCTGCCGGGTCATG
>CALAZQ010000408.1 GCA_937926325.1 uncultured Planctomycetaceae bacterium
CGACATGGCAGCCCAGCAGGGCTCGGCCAGCGAGCCGGTGCAGATCGAACTGCCGACGAGCTAGCCGTCTACTTCTGGCTCCAGCCGGTGCCGTCGGGCCGGTCTTCGAGCAGAATGCCGGCCTCGCCGAGGGCGTCGCGAATGAGGTCGGCGGTGGCGAAGTCCTTGGCCTTGCGGGCCCGGGCCCGCAGTTCGATCACCAGGTTCATCAGGCTGCCGACGAGGGCCTCATCGGCACCACCACTGGCCGCGGCGGGAGCCTCGAGGAAGAGCCCGAGCACCGTCGTCAGCTCACGAAGGGTCAGCATGGCAGCGTCGAGGGTGGTCTGGGCCTCTGGCTGCGGTGCCTTCTCGAGGCCATGGCTATCGATGAACTTGTTGACCAGGCGAACAAAGTCAAACAGGCTCGCCACCGCGATGGCGGTGTTGAAGTCATCATCCATCGCCTCGAGGAAGCGGTCCCGCAGGCGGCTGACCTCGGCGGCGACGGAATCGTTGATCTCCGCCACCGCTGCCGTGCCCGCCTGCCGGTCACGGCCTGGCAGGCCGTAGAACGACGTGCCGGTCAGCCGTTCATAGCGGGCGAAGAGCCGCTCAAAGGCTTCCAGAGCCCGGGCCGACTCGGCCAGCGGCTCTTCGCCAAAGTGAATCGGGCTGCGATAGTGCGTCGAGAGCAACAGCAGCCGGATCGCCTCGGGCCGGTGCCGGGCCAGCAGCTCCTTGAACGGCTCAGCCCCGGTCGATTTCGAGATTTTGGTGGCTGCCTGGGCTGCCGCGTCATCCCCGCCGTCCCGGGGCCGGCCCCCGACCTTGCCGGCTGCACCGGCAGCCTGCATCAGGCCGTTGTGCATCCAGTAGCTGGCCATCGGACAGCCGTGCAGCGACTCGCTCTGGGCGATTTCATTTTCGTGGTGCGGAAAGACCAGGTCGAGACCACCACCGTGGATGTCAAAGTGATCCCCCAGCAGGGCCTCGCTCATGGCTGAGCACTCAATGTGCCAGCCCGGCCGGCCCGGCCCCCACGGACTTTCCCAGGAGGGTTCCCCCGGCTTGGCCTGCTTCCAGAGGGCGAAGTCGGCGGCCGACCGCTTCCGGTCGGCGGTCGAGCCCCCCTCGCCCTGCGTCTGTTCGACCGAGCGGTTGGTCAGCTTGCCGTAGTCTTCGTCCCGGGTCACGTCGAAATAGACGTCGCCAGCGGCGGCGTAGGCAAAGCCCTTCTCGATCAGTCCCTCGATGAACCGGATGATGCCGCCGATGTGGTCGGTCGCCTTTGGCATTTCGTCGATGCCATCGACGCCGAGGGCGGCGAGATTCTCGAGATAGTCGGCCGTCATCTCGCGGGCCAGATCGGCCATCGAGATGCCCCGGGCGGTGCTCTCGGCGATCAGCTTGTCGTCAACGTCGGTGATGTTGACGACCCAGGTCACCTGCCAGCCGGAGTAGACAAGGTGCCGCTTGACGGTGTCGAAGATCACCGGCCCGACCATATGGCCGATGTGGCTCGGCTTGTAGACCGTCGGGCCGCAGAGGTACATCCCGACCCGACCTGGCGAGACCGTCTTGAACGGCTCCTTGGCATGGCTGAGCGTGTTGTAGATCTCGATTTCGGGAAGGGACGCTGTTGCCTGCTGGGTCGCCGCCATCGCTGGTTGTGTCTCCGTCACTGGTGGTGGTTTGTTGGTCGCTGAAGCTGACATTGCTCCATCCTGTCAGCCGACGAGCGGACTAAGGCCGTTCGAGCAAGGCAACGCACTCGGCGGCAATCGCCTGCTCGTCACCGATCGGCCCGACAGCCTCTCCGGTCTTGGCCTTCAGCCAGATCCGGTCGCTGTCACAGCCGAGGAGGCCTGCCAGCCGCTGCCGTATCGCCTCGCGGTGTGGGAGGATTTTGGGCCGCTGGGCAAAGATGACGCAATCCAGATTCCCCAGCTGCCAGCCGGCGGCCCGGACTTTTTCCCAGGCCACCGCGAGCATGTCGGCCGATTCCCGGCCGCGGTTGGCCGGATCGGTGTCGGGGAACAGCTCACCAATGTCGCCGAGCCCCACCGCCCCCAGCAGGGCGTCGGTCACGGCGTGCAGCAGGACGTCGGCGTCAGAGTGGCCGACAGCCGCCTTGTCGTGCGGCAGCTTGATGCCGCCCAGCCAGAGGCCGTCGCCTGGTTCCAGCCGGTGGGTGTCGTGGCCGAGTCCGATCCGGTACATCACAGTCTTTCAAGCTCGGGATAAGGTCGCCGGGCTCCCGGCGGTCAGCCCGCTGTTTTCACCTATACTTCCCGGTATGCACAACCGCAGCCAGCCAGCCAGTGACCGGGTGATCGAGGTTGAGGGGCTGGCCAAGGAATACCGCGTCTACGACAAGCCGGAGGGGCTCTGGGCCAGCGTCCGGGGGCTGTTCCACCGGGAAAGCCGGACCATCGCCGCGCTGCGGGGCGTCGATCTGCAGGTTCGCCGGGGGGAATTCCTGGCCATGCTCGGCCCCAACGGGGCCGGCAAGACCACCTTCCTGAAGCTGCTGTCGGGCATCATCACCCCCACCCGGGGCACGGCCCGGGTGCTCGGCCATGTGCCCTGGGAACGCACCGACGACTTCCGCCGGCGGTTCGCCCTGGTGATGGGGCAGAAGAACCAGCTCTGGTGGGACCTGCCGGCGGCCGAGAGCTTTCGGCTGCATCAGGAGATCTATCGGATTGAGCCGGCCCGCTTTACTCGGATTCGGGACGAACTGGTCGACATGCTCGATGTCGGTCGGCTGCTCGGCCAGCCGGTCCGGGAGCTGTCGCTGGGCGAGCGGATGAAGCTTGAGCTGGTCGCCGCGCTGCTGCACGAGCCAGAAGTGCTGTTTCTGGACGAGCCGACGATCGGCCTCGATGTCGTTGCCCAGCACACCATTCATGAGTTCCTGCAGACGGTGCAGCGGCAACGGGCGGTCACCGTGATCCTCACCACCCACTACATGAAAGATGTCGCCGCCCTCTGCGAGCGGGTGGTGGTCGTCACCCGGGGCAGCATCCTCTACGACGGGTCGCTGGAGCAGATTGTGGACCGCTTCACCAGCCATAAGGTGGTGACGCTCGACTTCGAGTCGGCCCCGCCACTGGCCCAGATTGAGCGGTTCGGATTTCCCTGCGAGGTCCGCGGGCCGCGGGTCACCCTGCGGATTGACCGGACTCGGATCGCGGCGGTGTTGCCGCAGTTGCTGGCCGACCGGCAGATCCGTGACGTGTCGGTGGAAGATGTGCCACTGGAGGAGATCGTCGCCAGTCTGTTCCGCGGAGCGGCTGCCCAACCAGAGCCGGTTGCCGAGCCGGCGGGGGTGTCATGAGCAGCGACGCTGCGATGGCAGGCGGGCCGGCCACCACACTCGGGAAGCGGCTGCACACGTGGTGGCGGATGCTCGTCATCTGCCTGGAAGAGCGGCTGGCCTACCGCACCGACTTTGCCCTCGGCACGCTGATGCGGTTTCTGCCGATCGTCACCCAGATCTTCCTCTGGACGGCGGTCTTTGCCGCCGCCGACCGCAGTGACATCGCCGGCTACTCCCGCGAGAACATCATCGCCTACTACCTGCTGACGATGATCACCCGGGCCTTCTCGAGCATGCCGGGGCTGTCCAGCAGCATCGCCCGCAGCATCCGCGACGGCTCAGTGAAGAAGTATCTGATTCAGCCGGTCGACTACGTCGGCTTCCTGCTGGCCGCCCGGGTGGCCCACAAGCTGGTCTATTACGTGGTGGCGATCCTGCCGTTCGGCTTCGTCTTCTTTCTCTGCCGCAGTTACTTTCCGCCCGCTCCCGACGGGCTCACGATTGCCGCCTACCTGCTGTCGCTGCTGCTGTCGTTCCTGCTCGGCTTCTTCATGGAAGCGACCCTCGGCATGATCGGCTTCTGGTTTCTGGAGGTCTCGAGCATCATCTTTACCTACATGCTGTTTCAGTACCTGCTGTCGGGGCACATGTTTCCGCTCGACATGCTTGCCGGGGTGCCGACGGGGCTGGCGGGGGTGAGCCTGGCCGACGTTGTCCGCTGGCTGCCCTTTCAGTACACGGCCTACTTTCCGGCCTCGGTCTGGCTGGGCAAGGTGCAGGGCTGGGACCTGGTCTGGGCTCTGCTGCTTGAAGTCGTCTGGTTGGCAGTGGCGATCGTCGCCTGCCGGCTCGCCTGGCGGTGGGGGACCCGGCGGTACAGTGGCTTTGGTGGGT
>CALAZQ010000409.1 GCA_937926325.1 uncultured Planctomycetaceae bacterium
CGGTCTCCGCTGCCAGCTGCTTTCACCGAACGATGCCCCGCCCTCACTGCTGCTTACGGAACGCCGCCCATGTTTTGCCGCCTGCTTTGTCCACTGTCGAGTGTTTTGTTGATCACTGCTCTTGCCGTGGCGTCGAACGGCGTCGCTGCTGCCCCCATGCAGGCCCTGATTATTGATGGCCAGAACAACCACAAGAACTGGCCCGAGACGACGCAGATGATGAAGCAGTATCTCGAAGACTCGGGCCTGTTCACGGTCGAAGTTGTCACCCATGCCCCGCAGGGAGAAGATCCGAGCTTCAAGCCGGCATTTGCGGAGTACGACGTGGTGGTCAGCAATTTCGGTCATGGGGCCGCCCCCTGGCCGGCCGACACCCAGGCAGCCCTGGAGGCATACATGAACGCTGGTGGCGGCCTGGTGGTCGTCCACGCCGCCGACAACTCTTTTCCCGACTGGCCGGCCTACAATGAGATGATTGGCCTCGGCGGCTGGGGCGGCCGCTCAGAGAAGAGCGGGCCTTATGTCTACTACACCGACGAAGGCAAACTGGTCCGCGACACTGCAGTGGGCCGGGGCGGATCCCACGGCCCGCAGGCCCCTTTCGCCATCGTCGTGCGGGACAGCAGCCATCCGATCACCGCCGGCATGCCCTCCACCTGGATGCATGCCAAAGACGAGCTCTACGACAGCCTCCGGGGGCCGGCAAAGAACCTGAAGGTGCTGGCCACCGCCTATTGCCCGCGGACCCAGCGGCACGAGCCGATGCTGATGACGATCGACTACGGCAAGGGGCGGGTCTTTCACACGCCGATGGGCCATGCCAATGAATCGCAGGAGTGTGTCGGATTCATCACCAGCTTTGTTCGTGGCTGTGAGTGGGCCGCCACCGGCAGCGCGACGACCACCATTCCTGCTGACTTCCCCACCGCCGATACCAGCAGCAGTCGGCCGTTCGACCAGCCGTGAAGCACTTATGCCGGCAGCTGATTGGTGTTGATTTCTCCTCAGCGCCAACGAACCGCAAGCCAATCACGGTCGCCGTCGGTCAGCTCATCGAAAAGCGACAACCGGTCTATCGGCTGGAGACCATCCGGGAACTACCGACACTAGAAGCCTTTGAGCAGTTGCTGGCCGAACCGGGTGACTGGCTCGGTGGCTTTGACCTGCCCTTTGGCCAGCCGCGAACGCTGATTGAGCACGAGGGCTGGCCGACCGACTGGGCCGCCTTCGTCCGATTCTTTTGCCAGCAGCCCCGGGAGGCACTCCGCGAGACCTTTCGCCGCTGGTGTGCCGCCCGCCCGATCGGGAACAAGTTTGCCTGGCGGCAGACCGACAAGCCGGCCGGCTCAAGCCCGGCGATGCGGTGGACCAATCCGCCGGTCGCCTGGATGATGCATGCCGGCATCGGCCGGATGCTGGCTGCCGGCCTGGCCTTTCCCGCCCACCGGCATCCCCGCCGCCGTGGCCGACAACAGCGGATCGCCCTGGAGGCCTATCCCGGCTTTACCGCGCGGCAGGTGACTCGGGGCTCATACAAAAGCGACACGCCAGCCAGCCAGACGCCTGACCGGCGGCAGCGGCGGCGGCAAATTCTCACGGCCGTGACCGCAGGAACCGCCGGACTCGCCGTCAGGCTCGAGGCCAGCCCGACCTGGCGGCGGCGGATGCTGGCCGACGGCCGGGGTGATCTGCTCGATGCGGTCCTCTGCAGCCTGCAGGCCGGCCACGCCGCGGTCCAGCCACGATTCGGCCTTCCCCGAGACCTCGATCCGCTTGAGGGGTGGATTGCCGCTGTGCCGGTGCAGTAGAACCCCAGTCTCCCCGGCCGATGAGATCGGCTTCCCGACGCCACCCAAACCACGAATATGCCCCGGTCGCTCTTTCCTGCTGACCAGCCCGGTGTCAGCCGGCTCTACACCGTGGCGATGATGGCCGAGTTGCTCGGGACCGGCCCGGCGACCATCCGCCATTGGACCAGGCGGGGGTTTCTCGCTCCGGCAAAGTCGTCGGGAGCCATCAACTGGTACGACTACGCGATGCTCGTGGTGGCCCGCGATCTTGTCCGCCTGCTCCACACCGGCTTGTCCCTGCGGGAACTCGACCGCAAGCTCCGCCGTTTTGCCGGCGGCGATCCGCGGCAGGCCGGCCAGCTGGCAGGCCGGGTCGTGGTTGATGGCCGGCGGCTGAGCCTGCGACAGGATGCAACCCTGCTGGCTGCCGGGGGCCAGCTGCAGTTTGGCTTCTATTGCGAGGACGTCGCCGCCATTGCACCGCAGCCGGCGGCCGACGGCGACGACGGGCCCGGCGTCATTGCCTTGGCCACTGCCTGCGGCTGTCCCGAGGATGATTTCGCCACCGGCCCTGAGGCCATCAGCTCGACAACGGAACTGCTCGATCTGGCGGCGGAGCTGGAGGCGGCCGGCAACTTCTTCGAGGCCGCCGAGGCCCTGCGAGCGGTGCTGCAGGCCGACGGCCCCTCAGCCACCGTCACCTTCATGCTGGCCGAAACCCTTTATCGGGCCGGCGATGTGGCAGCCGCCCGTGAGCGGTACTACACGGCAGTAGAACTCGATGCCGATCACCTCGAGGCCCGCACCAGCCTCGGCTGCGTTCTGGCCGAACAGGGCGACTTTGAACTCGCCGCCGCGGCCCTCGAGGGCGTGCTGCGGCAAGAGCCCGACTATGCCGATGCCCACTGGCACATGGCCGGCGTGCTGGCTGAACTGAGCCGTGAGCCCGAAGCCCGCCGGCACCTCGTCACCTTCCTTGACCTCGCCCCAGAAAGCCCCTGGGCCGAGGTCGCCCGCGAACGGCTGGCGGTCTGTGATTGATGGGCGGTGAAACTGAACTGTCACCTCGCCCGAGGGTAGTTCTTCTCAAAATGAAATGGGTGAGGGGCGTTGCCCATGCCAATCGAGCGGCGTTGGAAACTGAGCGCAGCCGGGATGGCGAAGCGAAGTTTCCGTCGAGTGAGTGGAGGTCAGGATGACCGGAACGAACGTCCGGCGAGATGGCATGGGCAACGCCCCGGCGGTTTGGCGACGATCTCTGAAGAAGTGAACTCCGAGAGAGTTGGCGGTCCCCTCGAGCAGCGTTGCCCGCTACGCCAGCCAGTCGGTGACGACGTTTCCATGCACGTCGGTCAGCCGGAAGTCACGGCCGCTGTGGCGGTAGGTGAGCCGCTTGTGGTCGAGGCCCAGCAGATGCAGCATCGTGGCCTGCAGGTCGTGGACATGCACCGGCTTCTCGACCGCCTTGAAGCCGAACTCGTCGGTGGCCCCGTGGACCGTGCCCCCCTTCACACCACCGCCAGCCAGCCAGACGGTGAAGCCGTGGTGGTTGTGGTCCCGGCCGGTGGGTGACTTCACCCCGGCATCGTTCGGCAGTTCCACGGTCGGGGTGCGGCCGAACTCACCACCCCAGAGCACCAGCGTGTCGTCCAGCAAGCCGAGGCCGACCAGATCATCAAGCAGGGCCCCGATCGGCCGGTCGGCCTCGCCAGCGAGTTTGCGGTGGTCCTTCTCGATGTTGCTGTGGCTGTCCCAGGGCTGGCCCTGACCATGCCAGACCTGCACGTACCGCACGCCCCGCTCCACGAGCCGGCGGGCGATCAGCAGTTGCCGACCATGGGGGGTGTCACCGTAGCGGTCGAGCACATGCTTCGGCTCACGGGTGACATCAAAGGCCTCGCCCGCCTCAAACTGCATCCGCCAGGCCAGTTCCATCGAGGCCAGCCGAGCCTCCAACTGCGGGTCGTGCGGCCGGCCGGCCAGATGGTCGCGATCGAGTGCCTGCGTCAGTTCAAACTGCCGCCGCTGGGCCTCAGCTGCCAGCACCGGGTGCCGAATGCACTGAACCAGCTCGTCAACCTTTTTCTTCTTGGTATCGACGTAGGTGCCCTGAAAGACCCCCGGCAGGAAGGCGCTTCGCCAGTTGGCCGTCCCGCTGATGGGATAGCCGCCCGGACACATGGCGACAAAGCCTGGGAGGTTTTGGTTTTCGGTGCCGAGGCCATAGGTCACCCAGGCTCCGGCGGCCGGCCGGACCAGCCGGGCGTCCCCGCAGTTCATCAGCAAGAGCGACGGTTCATGGTTGGGCACATCGGCCCGCATTGATCGAACCACGAGCAAACGATCGGCATGTCGCGCCACCGAGGGAAACAGTTCGCTCACCTCAAGGCCGCTCTCCCCATGCCGGCTGAAGCGGAAAGGCGAGGGAAAAGCCGCCCCAGTCCGCCGCTCGGTTTTGAGCGCGCCCGGAATCTCCCGGCCGGCATATTCCTCGAGCTTTGGCTTGGGATCGAAGGTGTCGACATGGCTCGGCCCGCCGTTGGCAAAGATGTGAATCACCGCCTTGGCCCGGGCGGGAAAGTGTGGCGGCCGGGGGGCGAGGCTCGTGGCCGGCCGCGGGCTGCTGTCGGCCGTCGCGGCTGCGAGCTCGCCTTGCAACATTCCTGAAGCGGCCAGCCAGCCAATGCCAAGGCCTGACCGGGCAAGCAGGTCACGGCGGCAGAATGCGGCATCGTTCGTGAAAGCAGTCATTGAAGGTTTTCGGCTAGTCGATGTACTGAAACTCGGCCGTGGCCAGCAGGGCTTGGGCCAGTTGGGGCCAGGGGCCGAAGTCGGGCGGGGCGGCGTCACCCTGCCCGTCCAGCCAGGCTCGGGCCATCACCTGTTCACGGTCGGTCGGGCTGCGGGCGAGGGTCGCCCGCCAGAGGGCGGTAAGCCGCGCGGACATGGTGCTGGCCTCACCTGCCT
>CALAZQ010000410.1 GCA_937926325.1 uncultured Planctomycetaceae bacterium
GATGCGCTGTCTTTCACTCGTTCTTGCCATGGCCTTGCTCGCTGGTCCACTGCTGGCCGCCGATGCCGAGAAGCCGATCAACTTTGAGGAGCACATTGCGGGCATCCTCAAGCAGCACTGTCTGCAGTGCCATGGCGAAGGCAAGCAGGAGTCAGGCCTCAACTTTGCCAGCTACGCCGGGCTCATGAAGGGCGGCAGCGGCGGCGAGGTGGTCGTGGCCGGCCGCTCCAGTGCCAGCCGGCTGGTCGAGGTGATCACCGCCGAGGAGGAGGGCGAGCGGATGCCCCCCGACAACGATCCAGTGCCGCCGGAGCAGGTGGCAATGATCAAAAAGTGGATTGATACCGGTCTGCGGGAGAATGCCGGCAGTAGCGTTGCCGCGATGCGAACGCTTGGCTTCACGCCAACGGCGGCGGCCAGCCACGATGGCCCCGCCCCGATGCCGGCAGACCTGCCGGCGGTCGAACGGCCGCAGTTGCGGCGACCGTTCCCAGTGCTGGCGCTGGCTGCGAGCCCACGGGCCGACCTCACGGCGGTTGCCTCGTACGAACTCGTCGATCTGATGGCAACGCCCGAGCAGTCGCTGGGGGCGATTGGCTTTCCAGAGGGTGAACCTCATGTGCTACGGTTCAGCCCGTCTGGCGGCCGGCTGCTGGTGGCCGGGGGTCGGCCAGTCCAGACGGGCGTGGCAGCCATTTTTGATGTTGTGACAGGCAACCGCTTGGCAACTGTCGGCGACGAACCCGATGCCGTAATTGCCGCTGACATTTCACCGGATGAACGGCGGGTGGCTCTCGGTGGCTCAGGCCGGGTGGTGAAGGTCTTCTCAACCGAAGATGGTTCGCTGCTGCACACCCTGACCAAACACACCGACTGGGTGACCGCGATCGCCTACAGCCCCGACGGCAAGCTGCTGGTCACCGGCGACCGGATCGGCAACATCCATCTCTGGGATGCTGAAAGCGGCGGGGTGGTGCTGCCACTGGCCGAGCATAAGGGATCAATCAGGGCTCTTTCGTGGCGGAGCGACAGCGGGGTGGTAGCCTCCTGCGGTGAAGACGGCTTGGTTGTCTGGTGGGATGTCAAAGACGGCTGGCCGGTGGCGAGCAAGCCGAACGCTCACCCGCCCAAGCGGCCCAAGGGAGTGTATGGCACCGTGCCAAACGGTGTTCTCGATGCGGCCTTTGGACCCGCTGGCGAGCTGGCGACCTGTGGTCGCGATGGCAAGATCAAGCTCTGGTCTGCCAAAGGGAAGGAAGAAAAGTCTTTTGCCATTCCCGACGATGCCCCTGCCGGCGTCACGGTTGTTCCCACTCGCGTGGCCATCTCGTTCGACGGCAAGGCTGTTCTGGCCGGCGACTCGGCGGGCCGGCTGCACACCTGGCCGACCCGCTAGGTGCTGCTTGCCTTCTGGCTGCAAATCGCCCAAGAACGGCATGCCATCGCTGCGCAAATCTGTTATAAATTTTTGTTTCGTCATTTCGATTTTTCACATACTGCCAATTTTGCCTCCGAGGCCACATGATCCCGACCAAACCGCCACGTTTTGGAGGCAGTGATGCCTACGCAGAAATTCGCAACTTTCTGCTCGACGGTGACGTGCGGCCCGGTCAGCGGCTGTCACACCGGTTGCTGGCGAAGGAACTCAACCTCAGCCGCAGTCCGGTGCGAGAGGCACTGTTGCAACTGGAGGCCGAGGGGCTGATTGAGCACCGGCCGCAGTCCGGGGTCTACCTCCGGGAAATCTCTCCCCGGGACCTCCGCGAACTCTACGAGATCAGAGAGACAATGGAGCCCCATGCCGCCGAGCAGGCCGCCCGTCTGGCGACGGTTGCCCAGCGGGAAAGGCTGGGACAGATCTGTGACGACGTTGCTGCAATCGCTGACCGCCAGGACCTGACCGATTGGCTGGAGAATGCCGGACATCGCCGCCGGCTGTCGAGCCTCGATCGTGAGTTTCATGCGGTGATTCTCACCGCCGCGGGTAACCGTATCGCCCGCCAGTTTTTTGAGACTGCCCAGGTCCTGTCGCTGGTCTTCTCATGGAATCACATGCAGGTGGCGACCGACCGGCTGGCGAAGCGGGTGGCCCCGACCGCCGATCAGCATCGCCGCATTGAACAGGCCATTCGGCAGGGAAACCCGACGGCTGCCCGCAAGGCGATGAAGGCTCACATTGGCAGCATGGCTCGCCAGATCCTGTCGAGCCTCCCGTCCTGACTGCCGTTACGAACAGAGCCTAATCAAGAAGCCCCAGTTCTTTGGCTTGCTTGGGTAACTCTGGGTCGACGAGGCCTTGAGCACCTCGCCCCTGCGAGAGCCGGTCGGCAGTGTCGAACTCAATGCTCTCGATGTCGGCCTGCCACCAACGGAGGCGGGCATCTTTCTCCGCCGGCGGTTCGACCGGCCGTACCAGCCGCATGCCGACACCGAGGGCGGGCTCTTCGGTGTACCACCACGGGCTTTTGGGCAGGTTGGGATCAACGTCCTTCCAAGCCTCGTCCTCCGAGCCTCGACGGGCCGCCGAGCGGCACTGCGCCGCCTCATCGTAATAAGCACCACCCCGCACCACCCGCTGTTCAAGCTCGGTCGGCCAGTTGATCGCCGAGGCCAGCGGCAGCGGCTGGGGCTTGTCGGCCAAAGCGGCATAGCCGTCGTCGGCCAACTGGTCGAGCACCCACTCGCTGACATTGCCGTGCATGTCGTAAAGCCCCCAGGCATTCGGCTTCTTTTCACCGACGGGGTGGGTCGTGTCGTCGGCGTTATCGACGAACCAGGCATAGTCATCGAGCGACTCGGCATCATCGTGCGAGAAGGGGGTGGTCGTGCCGGCCCGGCAGGCGTATTCCCATTCTGCCTCGGCTGGCAGCCGATAGAACCGGCCCGTCAGACCGCTGAGCCACTTGGTGTACTGCCGGGCGGCGTACTGCGTCATCGTCACCGCCGGCTGCCGGGGATCTTCCCCATTGATGAAGGTGGTGGTCGGGTCGTACAGCACCGACGGTGCCGTGACGGCGTCGATGACGTTCTCGTCGGTCACCAGCCGCACCCCAGATATCTCGAGGGCCTTGAACAGGTCGAGCATCGAGAGAAAGGCCTTGTATTCGGCCCAGGTCAACTCGTGGGCAGCCATCCAAAAGGGCGGCAGCGTCACCTCGACCTGCGGCCCCTCGATCTCGTCACGGCCCACCTCATCGGCGGGGCTGCCGAGCCGGAACGTCCCGCCTGGGATCGGCACCATCCTGAAGCTGATGTCGGTCCCGGGAATCGCCTCGTCATAGGGCACCAGCCAACCGTCCTGCCACTGCACCGCCGGCGGCGTGGTTTCGGGTCGCTCGGCCGTCTTCACAAAGCCGGGGGATGCATCGTCGGCGACAGCCACAGCGGGCAACAGGGCGACGGCAGCAATGAGTAGGAGGTGGCGAAAAGAACGAAGCGTCGAAGTGATGCGCATGGTGCAGTCTGCGGGAGGGAGTGGGCGGGCGATCGTTGAATACCGCGGCCTCGGTTTGAAAATCCAAACAGTGGCACGGAGCACACGGAGGGAACAGCCGAACGGGGACCGCCTTCAATCGCGTGTCAATCGAATTATAGCATGGCCCCACAATAGCCCCCCCAGCGGGAGGCTCTCCAAAGCCGTGGTGTGCTCTCACCTTCGTGTTCTTCGTGCCTTCGTGGTGAAATTCCGCAGTCAGCACACGACCAGTGGGGCAACTGTCCGCTCAGTCGTGGTATTCAAACTTGTAGCGGCCCGGCATTGGCACCGGATAGCGGCCCTCCGCATCGGCCAGCAACGGCGCAGGCGAGCCGTCTTTGATCTCGCCGGCGGCGGCTGCAATGTCGACCGGCATCTCAAGCATCTCGTCATAGCTGACCATCCGGCCGGTATGGGCGGCGAACCGGCCCATCGCCGTCACCAGGCTCGCTTTGGCCCCCCGCACCGCCTCGTTGTAGGGCTGATCAGAGAGGATCGCCGAAACGAGATGGTTCCACTCTTCCTGATACGGATTCGGCTCGGGCTGTTCGGCCGTCCAGAGGATGTTGTCCTGCTCCATCCGCTGGCTTTTGTAGATCGTGGCCCGCGAGGGAAAGTGCCCTCGGGCCGAGATCGTGAAGGCTCCCTTCGAGCCCTGACCAAACCCACCGAACTGCTGCTGGCAGTCCTTCATCGCCCGGCCGGCAAAGAAGAACTTCACGCCATCGGCAAAGGTGAACTCGACGGCATAGGAATCAAAGTTCTGGTCGTCAATCTTGCCACGGAAGTGCCGGCCACCGGTGGCGATGGCCGTCACCGGCCAGTCGTCCTTCATCCAGCAGACCTCATCGATGTTGTGGATGTAGTAGTCGCTGAAGATTCCACCACTGGCCCAGAGGAAGTTGTGGAACCGCTTGACCTGCCAGAGGAGTTCGGTCGAGTCCTTGGGCACACCGGGGAAGAGATCGAGGTTGTGGACGGGATTGTGCTCTCGGTAGGCCCGGAACGCGATCAGTTCACCAGCCTCGCCTGCCTGCAACCGGTCGAAGAGTTCTCGTCGCCGTGGGCAGTGGCGGCACATCAGGCCGACGCCGACCTTGAGTTTCTTCTCGTCGGCTTTCGCCGCCAGATCGATGATCCTCCGGGCGCTCGCCCCATCGACTGCAACCGGCTTCTCCATGAAGACATGGAGGCCTTTCTTGATCGCATACTCAAAATGCGGCGCCCGGAACGCGGGCGGGGTGGCGAAGATCGCGATATCGCCGGGCCGAAGGGCGTCAATTGCCTCTTTGTAGGCTTCAAAGCCGATGAACATCCGCTCGTCAGGCACATCGACCCGGTCAGGATGCTTGGCCCCAAGGTTCCGCCTGACGATCTCGGCCCGCCCCTGCACGACGTCAGCAAGGGCCACGAGCTTCAGCGGCGCCTCAACGACTGCCAGGGCATTGGCCGCCGCACCACCCCCTCGGCCACCACAGCCGATCAGGGCAACCTGAATCGCATCGCCACCGGCTGCGTGGGCATTCGCCGCCGCTGTACCAGCCAACAAACTCGAGAGGGCCGGCATGGTCGCGGCAGTGGCCGAACCTGTTTTGAGAAAGCTGCGGCGAGTGCTGTTACTGATTGGTGGGTTGTGCGACATGAAACCGCTCTCCGGACGTGGAATCGTTTACAGACGAAGGCCTGCGAGTCTGGCAATTCGTTCAAAGGTACCATCCTCGCGGCGAGGTCGGCGACAAAAGCTGCAAAAACCATAAAAGAATTCTTGTTCTTGCGGCTGGCATGCCGAGTGGGCCGCCGACTAGTGTTGATTAGAGGAATAATCGATAGTTGCGCCTGACATCACCAGGTGTCCACCACATGTCGGCCTCGGGAGCACAACGCATGCGGGACGCCCGTCTTTCGCCGTTGTTCAGGAGATTGGCTGTTGTTCGGCGGCACGGCATCCGCTGCCGTTCAAGTCGGCTGATAGTGCTGATTCTGCTCGCTTGCAGTCTCGTAAGGCCTCGGTGGGCTGCGGCGGTAGAGTCGGTTGATTTCCGCCACCATGTCGCCCCGCTGCTGGAAACCCACTGCCTCGG
>CALAZQ010000411.1 GCA_937926325.1 uncultured Planctomycetaceae bacterium
GAGAACCGGGCGGCTTGCGGCTTGCTGGCTGCTGGGGTGAAATACCGCAGACCGTTCACCCATCTGCCCGTTTTTCACCAGGAGCCTCCCCCATGGCCAAGCAGTCGATCGCCGATCTCGACCCCGCCGGCAAGACCGTTCTCGTCCGCGTCGATTTCAATGTGCCGCAGGACGACAGCGGGGCCATCACCGACGACCGGCGGATTCGGATGGCCCTGCCGACGATCAAGTCGATCATCGACCGGGGCGGCAAGGCGGTGCTGATGAGCCACCTCGGCCGGCCGAAGGGGGCCGCCGACCCGGCCCTGTCGCTGGCTCCGGTGGCCACGCGGTTGGGTGAACTGCTGGGGAAGCCGGTCGCCCTCGCCACCGACACCGGCGGGCCCGACTCGGCCGCGAAGGCGACGGCACTGCCGGACGGCGGGGTGCTGGTGCTGGAGAACGTGCGGTTCAACCCGGGTGAAAAGAAGGGGGACGACGCCGACTATGTTGCTGGCCTCGCCGGCCTGGCCGACGCCTATGTCAACGACGCCTTCGGCACCTGCCACCGCACCGAGGCCAGCATGTATGCCGTGCCCAAGGCGATGAAGGCCGCCGGCAAGCCGGCCGTGGTCGGCTTTCTGGTCGACAAAGAAATCAAATACCTCGCCGAGGCCATCGGCCAGCCCAAGCGGCCCTTCGTCGCCATCCTGGGGGGCAAGAAGGTGAGCGACAAAATTGCCGTCATCACCAACCTGTTGTCGATCTGTGACCATGTGCTGATCGGCGGGGCGATGGCCTACACATTCTCGCTGGCCCAGGGGGGCCAGACCGGCAAGTCGCTGGTTGAGCCCGACAAGGTGGAACTGGCCAAGGAACTGCTGGCCCAAGGGGGCGACAAGCTGGTGTTGCCGATCGACACCCACTGTGCCGATGACTTTTCCAGCAGCGCCAACAAACAGATCGTGAAGGCGGGCGAGATTCCGGAGGGCTTTGAGGGTCTCGACATCGGCCCCGAGACCGCCGCGCGGTATGCCGCCATCATCCGTGCCGCCGGTACCGTGGTCTGGAACGGGCCGATGGGGGTCTTTGAGATGCCCCCCTTCGACGCCGGCACCAAGGCGGTGGCCGCTGCGGTGGCTGACGCCACGGCGGCCGGGGCGATCACGATCATCGGTGGTGGCGACTCAGCCGCCGCAGTCGAGCAGCTGGGCTATGCCGACCGGGTCAGCCATGTTTCGACCGGTGGCGGGGCGTCGCTTGAGATGCTGGAAGGCAAGGCCTTTGAGACCGTGGCCGTCCTCGATGACAAGGCCTGAAGCAAAACGGCCCGGAGTGTCGGGAGACACTCCGGGCCGCCTGTATGAAGCTGCCGCCGTCTTGCGAACAGTGTAGGTTGCGAAACTGGTGCAGATCCGGCCGACGTGCGACCACCGAAGCTAAAGGATCCGGACCAACGCGATTGAGTGTGGCACCTCCGCCAAAAAGGCCGACGGCAGATTCAGTTGTCTTGCTGACTGGCAGGGGGTTTCCCTCGCCAGACCATGCTTTCGGCTGAATCGGCCGCGGGGCTTCAACAAAGTTTCCCGGACGTGTCGCGGTCGCATACGCTGCTGCGAGGTGGTCACACAGAGGCACAGCGCCACGGTGCGATGTGAGCATAATCCGCATAGCTCCTGTCCGCCGGCTTCCGCCTGGCGGCTTCCGTGTTGGCGTCTGGTTGCGGCGGATGGCGAACGCGTAGCAGCCGAAGGACTGCGGAGCCATGCTTCCCGGCAGGCAGCCGGGAGCGGAAGCGACCGGACCGGCAGCACGTTTGATGCGAACTCATTCATTGAGCACCGCGTGTCCGCCGGCTTCCGCCTGGCGGCTTCCGTGTTGGCGTCTGGTTGCGGCGGATGGCGAACGCGTAGCAGCCGAAGGACTGCGGAGCCATGCTTCCCGGCAGGCAGCCGGGAGCGGAAGCGACCGGACCGGCAGCACGTTTGATGCGAACTCATTCATTGAGCACCGCGTGTCCGCCGGCTTCCGCCTGGCGGCTTCCGTGCCCGCACCGGTACAGCTAGCCCCGCAGGATGCGGGGCGGCGGTGGCGAGCGACCCTTGGCGTCGCCGCCACCGCCCCTCAGGTGCGGGGGCCATGGATGGCCCCGCACCGGTACAGCTAGCTACAGCCCATGCTGTTGCCGCAGTTGTGGCAGAGATAGCAGTTGCCGTTGCGGACGGTGATCGAACCGCAGTTGTCGCAGGCCGGGGCGTCGATCTGGAACTTGGCGAACTGGCTCTGCCGATCAGCCGGGCTGGCCTGTGGGTCTTCGGCCATTTTCAGCCCGGCCCGCTCCAAGAGCGCTGCCGTACCGTCAGCCGTCTGCCGCTTCGGGGCCGACAGGGTCGCCGCCCGGGCCGTGACGACCGCCTTGCCGTTGCCGCCCGGATGCCGGCCCCGGCTGCCGGTCAGTTCGCCGCTGCTGGTGTGCTTGCCGTTGGTGGCTTCCTGCCGACTGTCCCGCCCGCTCGCCCTCATGGCGGCGGGCTTAGACTCACTTTCTCCATCGTCTCCCGCAGCGGCCTCCCCGCCGCTGCCACCACTTGAACCACCAGTCCGATTCGCCTCTCGGTAGCCGGGCAGGAACTCTGTGCCCATCCAGCGGAAGATGTAGTCGACCAGGCTCTTGGCCACCGGGATGTCGGGGTTCTTCGTGTAGCCCCAGGGTTCAAACCGGGTGTGGGAGAACTTCTTGGTGTAGACCTCGAGGGGCACGCCGTACTGCAGGCTCATCGAGACTGCCGTTCCGAAAGAGTCCATCAGGCCGCCGATCGTGCTCCCCTCCTTGGCCATGGTGATGAACAGCTCGCCGGGGCGGCCGTCGTCGTAGAGGCCGACGGTGATGTAGCCCTCGTGGCCACCGACGTTGAACTTGTGGGTGAGGCTGCGGCGGGTGTCGGGCAGTCGCTCCCGCCGTGGGGCAGCGACCGCCTTTTCGGCCTTCTTGTCGCTCTCGGTGCTGGTGGAGAGCGGCTGGCTTTCCTTTGAGCCGTCCCGGTAGATGGCAATCGCCTTCAGCCCCAGTCGCCAGCCTTCGGTGTAGGCCCCGGCAATGTCCTCGGGCGTGGTTTCCCGCGGCATGTTGACGGTCTTGGAGATCGCCCCCGAGATGAACGGCTGGGCGGCCGCCATCATGGTCACATGGGCCCGCCACTGGATCGAGCGCTTGCCGAGCCGGGGCTTGAAGGCACAGTCGAAGACGGGCAGGTGCTCGTCCTTCAGCTCCGGGCAGCCCTCAATGGTGTCGTTCTTGTCGATGTAGGCCAGCACGTTCTCCACTGCCGGCTCGTCATAGCCGAGCTTCCGCAGGGCCAGTGGCACGGTCTGGTTGACGATTTTCAGCATGCCGCCACCGGCGAGCTGCTTGTACTTCACCAGGGCGATGTCGGGCTCGATGCCGGTGGTGTCGCAGTCCATCAGGAAGCTGATGGTGCCGGTCGGGGCCAGCACGGTCGCCTGGGCATTGCGGAAGCCGTTGCGGCGGCCATCGGCCAGGACCTCGTTCCAGATGTCCCGGGCGGCATTCTTCAGATAGTCGGGGCAGGCGTCGTCGATCTGCTCAACGGCATCGCGGTGCATCTGCATGACCTTCAGCATCGGCTCGCGGTTGGCGGCAAAGCCTTCGAAGGGACCGACCGCCCCGGCCAGTTCGGCACTGGTGCGGTTGGCCGCCCCGTGCAGGATGGCGGTGAGCGCCCCGCAGAGGCCGCGGCCAGCGTCAGAGTCGTAGGCCATACCGTCGGACATCAGCAGGCTACCGAGATTGGAGTAGCCCAGCCCCAGCGGCCGGTAGAGATGGCTGTTGCGGGCGATCCGAGCGGTCGGATAGCTGGCGTGATCGACCAGGATTTCCTGGGCGATGAAGAAGACCCGGCAGGCGGCGGCAAACCGTTCGACGTCGAACTCGCCGTCGGGCTTGCGGAATTTCATCAGGTTGATGCTCGCCAGGTTGCAGGCGGTATCGTCGAGGAACATGTATTCCGAGCAGGGGTTGCTGGCGTTGATCCGGCCGGAATTGGGACAGGTGTGCCAACGGTTGATCGTGGTGTCGTACTGCACCCCGGGGTCACCGCACTGCCAGGCACACTCGGCCATCCGATCCATCAACTCGCGGGCCTTGTAGGTCGGGCCGGCCTTGGACGAGTCGGTGACCCAGCGGGTCGTCCAGGAGTCGTCCCGTTCGACCGCCTCCATAAATTCGTCGGTGAGCCGGACCGAGAGGTTGGCATTCTGGAACAGGATCGAGCTGTAGGCCTCGCCGTTGAAGTTGCCGTCGTAGCCCCCCTTCTCGATGAGGACGCGGGCCTTCTTCTCTTCCTTCGACTTGCACTCGATGAAGTCCATGATGTCGGGATGGAAGACCTTCAGCGACTGCATTTTGGCAGCCCGCCGCGTCTTGCCGCCGCTTTTGACGACGGCGGCGATCTGGTCGTAGACCCGCATGAACGAAAGGGGCCCGGAGGGCTTGCCGCCGCCGGAGAGCTTTTCCTTTTCGCTGCGAAGCGTGGTCAGGTCGGTGCCGGTGCCAGAGCCAAACTTGAAGAGCATCGCCTCGCTGCGGGCGAGGTCCATGATGTCTTCCATGTTGTCTTTGACGCTCTGGATGAAGCAGGCACTGCCCTGCGGGTACTCATAGGGATTTTCGGGCTGCACCACATCGCGACGGGCCTCGTCCCACCGCCAGTTGCAGGGAGCGCCCTTCACGCCGTATTGGTGATAGAGGCCGACGTTGAACCAGACCGGTGAGTTGAAGGCCCCGTGCTGGTGGACGCAGAGCCAGGCCAGATCGCGGTAGAAGTTCTCGCCGTCCTGCGGGGTCTTAAAGTAGCCGTCGGCAATGCCCCAGTCGGCGATCGTGCGAGCCACCCGGTGCACCAGCTGCTTGACCGAGTGCTCGCGTTCCGGTGTGTGGATTTCGCCGTAAAAGTACTTGCTGACGACGACATTGGTGGCCAGCTGGCTCCAGGCGGCCGGAATCTCACAGGCGGCCTGCTCAAACAGCAGCTGGCCATTTTCGCCTTTGATCGCCGCCGTGCGGAGTTCCCATTCGGTCGTATCAAACGGGCTGTCCACCTCGACGGGGCAGAAGGTCGGCTCGACAGCGAGTGCCTTCCGGGTTGGAGTGGCCGTTGAACCGCCGCCTGAAGCCGTGTCGGTTGCGGGGCTGGTGGATGAGGCAACCGGGGCGGACGATTCAAACTGGGTCATGGACAGCGCTCCTTGGGGAAATGGCCTCACGCGGGCCTAACAAAGTATACTTGCGTATAGCCAGTCAACAAGCCGTATCGTCGAATTCGCGCGGCCGGGATGAGTCCTTCACCCGGCTGGGAAGCCCAGAAAAACGCGAAAGGCGGAAGGCAGGTCCATCTGCGTGCTATCGCAAGATATTGTGGTTTGTACCGCTTCGACCACTTCATATGGCCGGGGCGTGAATGTAACGGCGTGTCGGCTGACGTCAAGCAGAATTTTCTACAGCCCACAAAAGACGTTGCTCAGGCCTATTTTCGAGGTGCGGAGGGAACTGCAGGCATGATGGCACGAGCAGTTCTTGCGAGGGGTTTCGCGGGGAGGGCGGAGTGGCCCCCGTCGCGATATGGCCACGGCAGCAAAAAAAGACAGGGTGAATGGCAGCCCGGCCTTGCGATAATGCTGGGTGCGCAGAAGCCACGCCGTTCTGGATCGGACGCCCGTCACTCGCCCTCACCGCCCTTTTGGAGAGACAGCCATGACCACCTTCAGCCACGCCCATCAGCCGCTCGCTGGCATCCGCATGCTGGCATTCGTCGGTGACGCCTACGAGGACTTGGAACTCTGGTACCCCAAGCTGCGGATCGAGGAGGCAGGCGGCCACGTCACCGTCGCCGGGAAACTGCAGGGCCGCACCTACGCCGGCAAGCATGGCTATCCCTGCACCAGCGACGCCGCCATCGGCGACATGGAGGCGACCGACTTTCACGGGGTGCTGCTGCCCGGTGGCTGGATGCCCGACGCCCTTCGCCGCGATGAGAAGGTGCTTGACCTGGTTCGAGAGTTTGCCGCCCACGGCAAGCTGGTCGCCGCCATCTGCCACGGCGGCTGGATTGCGATTTCAGCCGGCGTCTACCGGGGGGTACGGGTGACCGGCAGTCCCGGCATCAAGGACGACCTGATGAACGCCGGGGCGATCTGGGAAGACACACCGGTGGTGGTCGATCGGCACTTTGTGTCCAGCCGCAAGCCGGCTGACCTGCCCGCCTTCATGACGGCAATCATCGAGGTGCTCGCAGCCGCTGCGGTCGTGTAGGCTGAGGAGACCGCCTCGAGGAACCGCTGCCCGGAAGCACCGCCTGATGTCCGCCAAACCCTCGTCCACCAAGGCCATTGAAGACCGCATTCGCGGGGCGGGCCTGCGGTGTACCCGGGCCCGGGTGGCGGTGCTGGGCCAGCTGTTACGGGCCACCGGCCCACTGACCCATGCTGAAATGGCCGACGAGCTGGCCGACGAGGGCTATGATCGGGCGACGATCTATCGCAACCTCACCGAGCTGACCGAGGCCCAGCTGGCCACCCGGGTCGATCTGGGCGACCATGTCTGGCGGTTTGAGCTGAAGCGGCATCATGCCGAAGGTGGCCTCGGCGAGGATCACCCCCACTTCGTCTGCACCAGCTGCGGCGAGGTGTCGTGTCTGGATGACGTCAAGGTGGCGATCACGCCCAAGCCGGGTGGCGATAGCAGGGCAAAGCAGCCCCCGGCCGGCAAGGCGGGCATCCGCGCAGTGACAGAGGTCTTGCTGAAGGGCCAATGCGAAAATTGCAGCGAGGACTGAGCGAGACGTTCCGCACTGCGGGCCGGTCGATCGTGCTGCTGATGCTGGTGGCGGCCGGAGGCTGCGGTGACGCCAACTCGCCCTACGTCGGTACGGTCCGACCCCGGCATGGACCGAACGAACTCTGGATCAATAACTCCAGTGAGCCGGAGTGGCTCGACCCCAGCCGCTGCTCGGACAGCACCGGTGGCGAGATCATCTGGAACACCTTCGAGGGGCTGGTGCAGGCCCACCCCGAAACCCTCGAGCCGCTGCCGGCGATCGCCAACAGCTGGCAGGTCTCGGACGATGGCCGCCGCTACACCTTCTTCTTACGGCCCTCCCAGTGGTCGGATGGGCAGCCGCTGACGGCTCACGACTTTGTCTTTTCTTTCCGGCGGCTGGTCGACCCACAGACGGCCAGCAAGTACGCCAGCAACGGCTTTATCTTCACCGGCGGCGCCGAGATTGCCCGGGGCGAGGCCAGCCCCGACAGCCTCGGGGTGCGGGCGGTGGACGAGCTGACCCTCGAAGTTGAGCTGGTCGATCCGCTGCCCTACTTCCTGAACTTTCTCAGCTTCTATTCCTTCATGCCGATTCCCCGGCATCTGCTGGCAGACCTCGACCGCCGCGGTATCGACACCGACCTCTGGACCCGACCCGAGCATGTTGTCTGTAACGGCCCCTTCCGGATGACCGAGTGGCAGTTCCGCCAGCGGATGGTCTTCGCCAAGAACCCGCGGTACTGGGACGCCGCCAGCGTGAAGCTCGACCGGGTGCGGCTGGCGATGGTGGAGAGTGCGACGACGGCGCTCAACATGTACACCGCCGGGGAGTTCGACTGGCCTGGCGGGAACACCTCGCTGCCGGCGGAGTTTCTCGATCATCTCTCCGGCTATCAGGACTTCCACCAGCATCCCTACCTGGCAGTCTATTTTTATTGGATCAACACCCAGGAGCCGCCGCTGGATGACCCACTGGTGCGGCGGGCCTTGTCGCTGGCCGTCGATCGCGAGGCACTCGTGAAGCACGTCACCCGCGGCGGGCAGATCGCCTCGGCCGACCTCGTCCCGACCGGACTGGCTGGGTATGAGGGGCTGGGCCGGCCGGTCCATGACCCCGACGCGGCCCGTCGGCTGCTGGCCGAGGCCGGCTATCCCGGCGGCAAGGGCCTGCCGCCGGTGACGGTCTCGTTCAACACCTCGGAAGGCCATCGCCAGGTGGCCGAAGCCCTCCAGGCGATGTGGCAGCAGGAACTGGGCATCGAGGTGGAGCTGGCCAACCAGGAGTGGAAGGTCTTTCTGGCCAACGCCGAGCAGATGAACTTTCAGCTCTGCCGGATGGGCTGGATCGGTGACTATGCCGACCCCTACACCTTTTTGGAACTGCTCACCAGCGACTGCGGCAACAACCACTCCAACTGGTCGAGCCCGGAGTATGACCGGCTGCTGGCCGAGGCCAACCGGCAGGCCGACCCGGCCGCCAGGCTTGCCCTGTTGCGGCAGGCCGAGGCCCTCGCCTTGGCTGAGCAGCCGCTGATTCCCCTCTATGTTTACACCCGCAGCCAGCTGATCAAGCCGTACGTCCGCGGCATCTGGGGGAACCACCAGGACCGCCACCCCTGGAAATACATCTGGATCGACGAGGCGTTTGCGGCGCAGGGCGGCCCCATGCCATCTCGTCGGACGTTCGCTCCGGACATCCTGTCCTTCACTCACTCGACGGAAACGTCACGTCGCCATCCCGGCTGCGTTCAGTTTCCGACGCCGCTCGATTGGCATGGGCCCGCCCCTCACCCGTTACCTTCCCCGGTGGCTCGGCGCCAGGAGATGAGCCCGTGACCCGCTATCTGCTCCGCCGGCTGGTCGAACTGGTGCCGACGGCGCTGGTCATCATTGCCGCCTCCTTTGCCCTGGTGCGACTGGCCCCCGGCTCGCCCTTTTCCAGCGAGAAAGAGATTCCGCCAGAGATCCGCCAGCAGCTCGAGGCCAAGTACGGCTTTGACCGGCCGCTGCCGGAGCAGTTTGTCCGCTATGTCGGCAACCTGCTGCGGGGCGATCTGGGCCTCTCCACCAAATACCCCCAGCGGACCGTCAACGAGATCATCGCCGCCGGCTTTCCGGTCACGCTGTCACTGGCGGCCGTGGCGTTGGTCTGGTCGCTGCTGGTCGGCATCACCGCCGGCATCATCGGCGCGGTCCGGCAGAACACCGCCTGGGATCATGCCGCCATGACCACGGCGCTGGTCGGCATCAGTGTGCCAAGCTTTGTGCTGGGGCCGCTGCTCGTGCTGGTGGTGTCGCTGCGGCTGCACCTGCTGCCGCCGGCCGGCTGGGGTGACTGGCGGCATCTGATTTTGCCGGGGCTGACCCTGGGCACCATCTACGCCGCCTCGATTGCCCGGCTGACCCGGGGCGGCATGCTGGAGGTGATTCGCAGTGACTTCATTCGCACCGCCCGGGCCAAGGGGCTGTCGGAACGGCTGGTGATCTGGCGGCACATGCTCCGCGGCGGGCTGCTGCCGGTGGTCAGCTATCTCGGGCCGGCGATCGCCAGCATGCTCACCGGTAGCGTGGTGGTCGAAAAGATTTTCAATGTGCCGGGCATCGGCCCCTACTTTGTCGATGCCGCCTTCAACCGGGACTACTTTTTGGTGATGGGCATCGTGCTGCTGTATGCCTTCTTTCTGCTGCTGCTCAACCTTGTGGTCGATGTGCTCTACGGCCTGCTCGACCCGCGGATCGACTATTCATGACGAACCCGGCCACCAGCACCGCTGCCAGTGAACCGCGGAGGCCGTCGGCCACGACGGCGGCTGACCTCGTCGCCGGCACCTCGCTGTGGCAGGACGCCTGGCGGCGGCTGCGGAAAAACAGCATGGCGGTCGCCAGCGGCCTGTTCATTCTGCTGGTGGGGCTGGTCTGTCTGGTGGGGCCGCCGCTGCTGGCGGCCACCTGCGGCTATGACGCCCAGACGCAAGATCTGGCCTACGGGCCGCAGCCCCCGTCCTGGCAGCACCCCTTCGGTACCGACTTTTACGGTCGCGACCTGCTGGTGCGGGTGCTGGTCGGCGGCCGGGTGAGCCTGTCAGTCGGACTCTTGGCGGCCCTGCTCGCCGCGACCATCGGCACGGTCTATGGAGCGGTGGCGAGTTATGCCGGCGGCCTGGTTGACACCCTGATGATGCGGGTGGTCGATATCCTCTATGCCCTGCCCTACATGTTTCTGGTGATCATCCTGGTGACCATCCTCGGCAAGAGTCTGCTGCTCTTGTTCCTCGCCCTCGGAGCGGTCGGCTGGCTGCTGACCGCGCGGGTGGTGCGGGGTCAGGTGATGAGCCTCAAAGAGCAGGATTTTGTGCTGGCCGCCCGCAGCCTCGGTACGCCGGGCCGCGACATCGTGCTGCGGCATCTCATCCCCAACACCCTCGGGCCGGTGATCGTCACCTTCACCCTGACGGTGCCGGCGATGATCTTGCAGGAAGCCTTCCTGTCGTTTCTGGGCCTGGGCGTGCAGCCGCCACAGCCGAGCCTCGGCAGCCTGATCAACGACGGTGCCAACCAGATGCTGGTCTTCTGGTGGACGCTGGTCTTTCCCGGCGGCGTGATGACCCTGCTGCTCTTCGCCCTCAACTTCCTCGGCGACGGCGTCCGCGACGCCCTCGACCCCCGGATGCGGACCTGAGCAAAACGCCGGCTCGCTCACCTCGCCCGGCGTTACGCAATCGTAGGAAGCCAGGAGCGGCAGCGACTGGACGGGAAGCAGGTTTGGCCAAGCGTTCGCCGACCCCCTTCGCCTCGTCCAGCGTGAAACCAAAGGTGCTTGCCTAGAAACATAGGAGCGGCAGCGATGGAACCGACTCATGAAATACCCTTCAGCGGCTCGGCTCATCTCGCTGGACGTGGTGCGGCCAGCGGAACAGACTACGTTGGCTATGGTTTCCTCTTGGTGCCCCGCCGACGAGGCCGCCGTCACCTCACCAGCTTGAGATTACGTTTGCGGCCGTCATGGAGATTTGCATGCACGCGAAGAGCCCGCCGGCAGCGGCCACCGAGACGGTGCTTGAGGTCTGTGACCTGCGGACCCATTTTCAGACCGATGACGGAGTGGTGAAGGCGGTCGATGGGGTGAGCTTTGCCGTGCGGCGGGGTGAGACGCTGGGTATTGTCGGCGAGAGCGGTTCCGGCAAGAGCGTCGCCTGCCTGTCGGCCCTGCGGCTGGTGCCGACCCCGCCGGCGGTCCATCCGACGGGCCAGATCCACTTCGGTGGTCGCGATCTGCTCAGCCTGCCCGAACGCGAGCTGCAGCGGCTGCGGGGGGACCGGCTGGCGATGATCTTTCAAGATCCGCTGACGGCGCTGAATCCCTACCTGTCGGTCGCCCGGCAGCTGACCGAGGTGCTGGAGGTGCATCAGGGAGCGACGCGGGCGGCGGCCCGGCAGGCGGCCATCGACATGCTCGAGCGGGTCGGCATTCCCGACGCCGGCCGCCGCATCGATCAGTATCCCCACCAGTTCTCCGGCGGCATGCGGCAGCGGGTGATGATTGCCATGGCCCTGCTCTGCGGGCCTGAGCTGCTCTTTGCCGACGAGCCGACCACCGCCCTCGACGTGACGATCCAGGCGCAGATTCTGGAACTGATCGGAGAGCTGCAGGCCGACCTCGGCACCGCCGTGGTACTCATCACCCACGACCTCGGCGTGGTCGCCGGCACCACCGACCGGGTGGCGGTGATGTACGCCGGCCGCATCGTCGAGGAAGGGACCACGGCCGAGGTCTTTGCCAATCCGTTGCATCCCTACACCCGCGGCCTGTTGGCCAGCATGCCGCGGATCGACACCCCACCCCGGGAGACGTTGCAGGCCATTCCGGGCCTGCCCCCTGACCTCGGCCATCTGCCTGGCGGCTGCCCCTTCCACCCGCGGTGCAGCCTGGCGGGTGACCGCTGCCGACAGGACTATCCGGCAGTGGTGGCGGCCTCGCCCACCCACCGGGCGGCCTGCTGGGAGACCGGGTGAGTCTGGGGGCTCACGGCCCCGATCAACCGGGATGGTAAGCTGATCGCATGAGTACGGCAGCCCGTCGAGAGCCGATTGCTGTTGCGGAGTACTTGGCTGGCGAAAGCCGGTCCGATCGCAAGCATGAATTCATCGAAGGGATCGTCTACGCCATGGTGGGGGCGTCGAATACCCACAATCGGATTGCGACCAACGTCACTGGTTTGCTGCACGGCCAGCTCCGCGGCCAGCCCTGCGAGGTTTTCAATGCCGATGCCAAGGTGCGGGTGCGGCTGCCGACGGGCACCCGCTTCTACTACCCCGATGCCTCGGTTGTCTGCCAGCCGAACGACCCGAACGACAGCTTTCATGATGCCCCTGTGGTCGTCGTGGAAGTGATCTCGGAGTCAACTCGGCGGACCGACGAACACGAGAAGCGAGAGGCTTACACGGCAATCGACTCGCTCCAGGTCTATGTCATGCTGGAACAGGAAGCGGCAGTGGCCGTTGTCTATCGTCGTGGTGAGACCGGCTTTGTCCGCCAGGCTTTCGCGGGTGGCGACGCAGTGATCCAGCTTCCCGAGATCGGCTGTGCGTTGCGGCTGGCCGATGTCTATGCCAACGTGACCCTCTTGCGGTAGGCAACGCCATGCATGCGGCGGCAGCTGCCCTGACAACACCACTGCTGGAAGTCCGCGACCTCGCGGTGCGATTTCCGGTGCCCCGCGCGGGCGGCTGGTTTGGTGGGGGGC
>CALAZQ010000412.1 GCA_937926325.1 uncultured Planctomycetaceae bacterium
GGTGCCGAGGACTACAACACCCTGAAGCAGAAGCGGCTGCCGATTTACGTCTGCCCGACAGCGACGATGCCCCGCGACAACCCCGGGGTGCTGCACTATGCCGTCAACGGCGGCACTTGCGGGGAGGAACTGGATGATCCCGACACTCCGGCGGATCCTGACGACGACGACCAAGTGCAGTACCGGGGAGACGGGGTCTTCATTGACGCTGCTGGAAACCTGAGTACCTCGTCCTGGAGTAGCACGAGTGATGGCCGAATCAACTACAAGCCGACCCGGTCGAATCCGCTCGGTGGTGCGGGGCTTGATGGCGATTCATCAACTCTTCTCATGGCTGAACGGGCCGGGCCCGCGACAAATCTTGAGGGCGTCTACTGGGCACTGACGCCCTCGCCAGCCCAGACGGAAGCGACGGCTATCGCAGAACTCTCCGTTGCAGATAAGGCACACATTTTCGGCCACCCACCCGAACTCGGCAGTGTTCGGCCGCAAGGATTCAAGAGTTACCGAGTCATCAATCCGGTATGGGGAGAGAACGACACTGCTCCGCTGAGTGTGGTCGACTGGCCTTTCCGGTTTCCCTCGTCAAGTCACCGGGGTAAAGGGGCAAACGTCATCTTCTGCGATTCGCACACGCGGTTTCTCGATGAGACGGTCGATTCCTGGGTCTACTGCCAAATGCTCACGAGCAGTAAACAAAATCTTTCTCCCCGGGCGGCCGCGTGGCAGAAATATGACCACGACAATGACAACAATGCGTCCACGACCGACGTCAACTACATCTTCGACGAGAAAGATCTCGAGAAGAAACTCTGACAGCCCATTGCGAGCGGTGCCCTATCAGCCCGGCTGGCCCTTAGCGACAGCTAAGTTGAGAGTGACTCCACCCGCTGCGGCACCTGCCGCAGGCCGCCGGCACCGGCTGAGCCCTGCTGGCCATCGTGCAGCCCCGCCTCGGCCCCACGGTCACCGCTTTCGTGATACTCGGCGTCCTGGTTGACGTTCCAGACGTCGTACCGGTTCTCACCGGCGAGGATGTTCCGGGCGGTCAGCATCGCCGTCATCATGGCGTGATCCTGGTTGTTGTATTTGTGCATGCCGTTGCGGCCGACCAGGTGCAGGGTCGGGTGGGCAGCCTCGATCGCCTGCCGGATCGTCTCGACATGACCGGCATAGTCGTCGTCGTAGACCGGATAGGCCTTCGGCTGCCGGACCACATGGCCGTCGATGACGTCGCCCTCGGCCGCCAGCCCGAGCTGCACCAGCTCGCGGCTACCCAGGGCGACCAGCTCGGCGTCGCTGGAATTCCAGAGCCCATCCCCCTCAAAGCAGAAATACTCGAGGCCATAGCAGGCGAGGTCGGGGTCGGGCACCAGCTCGGGCGACCAGCTGCGGAAGTTCTGCACCCGGCCCACCTTCACCCCCGGCTCGTGGATATAGATCCAGTTGTCGTCAAAGACCAGGCTGGGCCGGACGATCAGGGCGACCGTGAGAAAGTCACGGTACTTGAGGCTCCCGGCGGCAACCCGGGCCGGCTCGGGCAGCGGCGGCTCGAGATTGAGGGCCAGCTCCCGCAGCGGCGCCGACGAGATCACATGCTCAGCCTCGAGCGACTGACTGGTGCCGGCCGGGTCGGTGTAGGTCAGCCGGTAGCGGGCCGGCGTGGTTTCGCCATTGGCGGCTGCGGGCAGTCGCTCCAGCCCCGTCACCCGGCAGCCCATCAGCACCCGGCCCCCCTGCTCGGCCGTCCGGCGGGCGGCCGCCTCCCACATCATGCCCGGGCCGAGCCGGGGGTAGCGGAACGAGCCGATCAGGGTCTTGATCTGCTTGCTGCGGTCGGCCGGCTGCCGCTTGGGCAGCAGGGCATTCCAGATGGCACTGGAGAGCGACAGCCCCTTGATCCGCTGGGCCGCCCAGTCGGCTGAGATTTCGCTGCAGCTCATTCCCCAGACCTTTTCGGTGTAGGTCTTGAAGAAGATGCCGAACAGCCGCCGGCCAAACTTGTTGGAGACCCAGTCTTCGAACGACCGGGGCTCGGCCACCGGAAAGAGTCGGGCCCAGGCATAGCTGGCGACGCAGCGGAAGGCCTCGATCAGCCCGAGGTTTTTCAGGGCCTCGGCCGCCTTGAGGGGATAGGAATAGAACTTCCCGCCGTAGAGGATCCGACTCGACCGGGGCCGCACCAGCAGGTCGTCGCCGAGCAGTTCGGTCCAGAGATCTTCAACCTCTTTCGACTTCGAGAAGAACCGGTGGCCGCCGATATCGAAGCGAAAGCCCTGCCCGCCGGCCGCCGGCGACTTGTATTCAACCGTCCGCGAAATGCCCCCGACCAGTTCCGGGTCGGCCTCGAGCACCGTGACGTCAGCCCCCGCCCGCGACAACAGGTAACCGGCCGTCAGGCCAGCCGGACCGGCCCCAATAATGGCGACGGAGGGTGGGGCGGCTTGTTCGTCCTGCAGCTGACTCATACCCCTGATCTTACCGGCTGTCGTGACCAGGGAAATGAGTCGCTACCGCATCATACGGAACTCACATTCTGGGACTGCCGCTACTTCACGTCGAGCAGTTCGACGACGAAGTGCAGGGTGGCGTTGGGCGGGATGACCGGCGGGGCGCCGCGGGCGCCGT
>CALAZQ010000413.1 GCA_937926325.1 uncultured Planctomycetaceae bacterium
TCGCGGTCAGACCAAATCAAAATCGACCACCAGGGGCAGGTGGTCGCTGGCGGCCCGGGCGAGGCTGGTGCGGACGATGCGGGCCTGCTCGACGGCGATGCGGCCGCGGACAAAGGCCTTGTCGAGGCCGCCGACCGGCAGCCAGGCGGGAAAGCTGCGATAGCGTGACACGGGGCTTGTCACCTGCCGAAAGCCCTCGGCAGCCAGCGCATTGGCGGCGAGGGTGTTCCGCCAGTCGTTGAAGTCACCGACGATCACCGTCGGCAGGGGCTCGGCAGAGCGGAACAGCCGGTGGCCCAGCAGCCGCGTCACCTGCCAGTGCCGCTCCCGCTCATCAAGGCCCAGATGGGTATTGACCAGGTGCAGCGGGCCAGCGGGCGGCTCGATCAGCACGAGTTGGGCCCCCCGCGACTTCCGCAGCCCCCGCTTCAGTGAGATCCGATGCCGGCTACCGACCGGAAACCGCGAGAGCACGAGGTTGCCGTAGGAGCCGCCGCCGACCGGCACGTTCGACTGAAACACCGAGTGCAGGCCGAGCGACCGGGCCAACAGCCGCGGCTGATCATCAAACTGGCTGCGGCGGACGAGCCGATCGACCTCCTGCAGGCAGACGAGGTCGGGCTGTTCATGGTCGATGCAGTCGATGATCCGCTGCAGCGAATAGCGACGATCCCGCCCGCCGATGCCCTTGTGGATGTTCCAGGAGAGCAGCCTCATGCCAGGGGCAGTTCATAGCCCTTGCGGTAGTCACGGTGGAAGAGGGCGTTGGCCTCGCTGTCGCTCGACATTTCGGTCGTCGGGTCGATCGTCAGCTCGCGGCCGAGGGTCAGCGGCGTCTGGGCATAGTCGATCGACTGCTCGGCCAGATGGGCCTCGAAGCTCTCCAGTGTCTGTCGCACCCGCGGGTTGTCGGCGGCCAGGCTCGGCCGGCTGCCCGGTTCGACCGTCTCACCCAACTGCCACGAGACGTTGCCCAGGTGGGCCAGGGCACTGGAGAGATGGCCGTCTTCAATGTCGAGGTTGAGATCGGCCGGATCGCGGCTTTTCACGCCCACCACAAAGTTCTCAAAGTGCTGCCGGTTGCTGCCGCCCTTCCACTTGCCCAGTTCGTTGCCGTCATAGTCGAAGGCAACCCCTGAATAATAGTTCGGGCCGACCACATAGCCGGTCTCCCCCCACCAGATGTTGGCCACCCGAAAAGCCCCGGCCTTCAGCCCGAAATCAACCGGGGTCTTGATCGGCAGCCCGCGGACGTCGGAAACCAGCAGGGCGTCGTCCCACTCCAGCAGCGTCACCTGGCTGTTGGCCACATCGCCGTTGTCGACATAGCCGAGCCGGCCACCCAGGCTGACCACGCGATGCGGCAGCGTCTGCTTGCCCAGGCCCCAGCGGGCCTTGTCGAGTTCGTGCGGGTTCTGATTGCCCAAGTCACCGTTGCCGGTACGGCTGTCGAAGTGCCAGTCATAATGCAGCCGTTTCCGGATCGGCACCTCGTTGGGGGCTGGCCCGGCCCAGAGGTCGAAGTCGATGCCTTTGGGCAGCGGGGCCGGCGTATCGACCAGACCGATGCTCGGCCGCGGCTTGTAGCAGAGGGCATGGGCGAGGCTGACTTTGCCGACGCCGCCCGACCGAATGAACTCGAGGGTCTGCCGCATACCGGTACTGCTGCGACTCTGGGCCCCCATCTGGCACATCCGGCCGAGCTTGCGGGCCCACTTCACCATCTCGCGGCCTTCGGCCACGGTGTAGCTGCAGGGCTTTTCCACATAGACGTCCTTGCCGGCCTGCATCGCCCAGACAGTCATCAGGGCATGCCAGTGATTCGGCGAGGCGATTGAGATGATGTCGATATCCTTGCGATCGAGCAGCCGGCGGATGTCCTGCTCGAACTCGACCTTGTTGGGCAGCTTCTCAAATCGCTTGGCATATTTCGCGTAGGCGTTGGGGTCACAGTCGCAGACCACCGCCAGTTCGGTGTCGGGAATGGCAATCCATTCACTGATATGGCTGCTGCCCCGGCCATTGCCGCCGACGACCGCCACCCGCAGCTTGTCATTCGGCCCGGCCGGCTTGCTCGTCGGCGTGGCCTCGGCGGCCAGCGTCCCGCCAGCCGCGAGTGCCGTCGCGGCAAGTCCGAGGGCCGACTCAACAAAGTCACGACGAGAGAGGGCGGCAAGCTGATGACGGTTGAGGTGCATAGGGGTACTCCGCGGGCGAGGGTGTTCGTGAGGGAAAACAAGCTGCGTCATGCGTGCATCCGTGCAGCAGGCCCGAATATACCATGCAGCCCGCGATGGTTGGCCGTCATCGCCTCAAGATTCAACCAGCGATTGTCACGACGGGCGACTGCTTATGGTTTCAGCGAAAAAACGGCGGCCGCCAGAAACCGCGTGAGGGTTGGCTCGGGCCGTAAAAACAGTTCCCTAAAGCCGTATTTACGGCTACCGTCACAGCATGAAAACAACGATCGACATTCCTGACGACCTCCTGCGGCTGGCCAAGGCCCGGGCGTCGCTGAGCGGCATCAGTCTGCGGCAGTTCGTGACCGACATGCTGCGGTCGCAGCTGGAACACGAACACCAGCAGGCCCGGCCGACCGATCCGCCGTGGATGCGGGGCTTCGGCGGG
>CALAZQ010000414.1 GCA_937926325.1 uncultured Planctomycetaceae bacterium
ACTGCGGCAGCGTCACCCGCTCGTTGAGACAAGGCATCAGGATGGTGACGTCGGGGCCGGAAGGATTTGCCATGATTTCTTGGAAGGCCACGATTTTGCCCGTGGGACCGACACGACGCGTCGGTCACTGAATTCTGACACGCTGCACGTAAAACCGAAGGCCATCCGTAAAGCTGGTGGCTTCAACAGTTGAAGAGGGTACGGAAAGCGTGTCAGGATTTCATCATACCGTTCGACGACAAGCGGTCCGCAGCGATCTGCTGGCGGCGGTGATCCTTGCCGGAGCGGGGCTGCTCGCCTACAGCAATACCTTTTGGGCACCATTCGTCTTCGACGGCGTCGCTCTGCAAAAGCAGTTCCGCCCGCTGGGCTGGGACGGCCAGCCCTGGCTGCGGCCACCCCCCAGGACGATCGGCTACCTCACCTTCGACCTTCAGTACACCCTGCACGGCAACTGGCTGCCCGGATTTCACGCAGCCAATCTCGCAATTCATGTCGCTGCGGCGTGGCTCCTCTACTGGATCGTCGACCGCACCATCCGCCGCAGTCCGGTCGCGATCCCCTTGCTTGGACAGGCTTGGCCGCTGGCCCTGTTCGCAGCACTCATTTTCGAACTTCATCCGCTGCAGACGCAGAGCGTCACCTATCTCTACCAGCGGTTTGAGTCGCTGATGGGAATGTTCTTCCTCGCCAGTTTGGCCTGCTTCATGCAGGTCTGCGGTGCGGCAAACTCCTGGAGCCGGGCTGCTTGGTCAGTCGCCGCGTGGAGCTGTGTGATGCTTTCTGCGGCCACGAAGGAAATCGGCGTCGTCGCACCCCTGGTGATGCTCTGGTACGACCGGGTGTTCGTGAGTGGTTCTTGGAGGTTGCTTCGACGAAACCGATTCCAGTTTTTTCTGCCAACCGTCTTCCTGCTTTGCGGAGGTGCGGTCTTTCTCTTTTTGTGGCGAGACCACTACACCGGCGGTGGTATTTTCAAAACAGAGTCGGTCAGCGTGCTCGAGTACGCCCGAACCCAGCCCGCTGTGATCCTTCACTACCTCAGACTGTTTTTCTGGCCCCGTGGACAGTGCCTCGACCTTGTCTGGGCACCGGCTGATCAATGGCACGAGATCTGGCCACCGCTTATGGGCCTCATGGGACTATTCTGCCTGACCGGCTGGGCGATTCTGAACCGACCCTGGCTTGGATTTCTGTTCGGCAGCTTCTTTCTGATCCTTGCACCGACGTCAAGCTTTTTGCCAATCGTCGATCTCGCCTTTGAGCATCGGATGTATCTGCCGATTGCCCCCCTGGCAGTGGCTGGTGTTATCTGTGCTTCCTGGGCACTTGGGTTGATTCCAATTCGGCTGCAACCAACCACAGGCAAGTCGGCTCTGGATGCAGTCTTCCTGTCGGTGGCGGTCGTGATCACCGTCGTGCTCGGTGTTACCACGTACAACCGCAATGAGATCTACCACCGTTCCAGTCTTGTGTGGAGTGACGTTCTCCGCACACGGCCCAACAATGCACGAGCGCTCGGCAATCTGGCCTGGTGTCTCGACGGTGAGGGTGCGGACTCTCAACGAGTGATCACGATGCACCGTCGAGCACTGGCACTGAAGCCAAATCTCGCAATCTCACATCGCGGCCTGGCAGGCCATCTGTCTAGAAAAGCCCCTGAGCAGGCACTGTTTCATGCGCGGGAGGCAATGCGACTTGAGCCGGACAACCCGGTGAATTTCAACAACCTTGGCATCCTTCTCGTCGAAAGTGATCCTGTTGAAGCGGAAAGACTTTTCCGGGAGTCACTGCGGCTGGCACCAAACGAAGAGTACGTCATGCATAACCTGTTACGGCTTCTGCTGCGGAGCCAACGAACGGACGAGGCGATCAAACTCCTCCAGGACCAGCTCCGCCGTCATCCAGACTGGCAAACCACGCGGCAGTTGCTGTTGGGCTTGGAAGACCAGCAGAACGAACGGACTATCCCACGTCGCGCCGCTGAAACAGCAGCACCGCTGTCGCCAGCAACGCCGTAATCAGCAAGCCGGCATAGGCCGTCACGGAAAGAAAATAGCCGGGCGTGATGGCATGCCCCTGCGAGAGTGCATCAGCTGCCCAGAAAAACTGGAGGTTGGGAACAGCCACGTAAAGCGGTGCCAGCATCCTGGTCAGCGGGGCGGCCTCATCGGCCAATGACCGGCCGAGGAAAAACTCGCTGACCAGGCCGGACAGAAACACACCGCAGCAGATCAGCAGCGTGATGACCTGATTGACCCGCGTCGAGGCTGCCACTGCGACCGCTGACAGAATCAGGATCGCCTGAAACACCAGTCCGACTGCGTACATCAACTGCGGGTTTAAATCAGTGAGCGGACTCTGGAGCCACCAGTCACGAGCCAGACAGGCGACAATGCCGACGGCTACCGTCAGCATGCCGGCAAGGCAGGCTGTCAGCGTCGAGGGGAAAGGCCGTCGATACAGATAGTTCAGCAGACCAGCCGTCAGGAGCGCGAGCCCGCCGAACAGAATGCTGAAGGTGACGACCGGCCCATCGTAGATTTCACCGTGGCCATAGCCCTGCTGCGGACGGTGTCGCACCGCCAGCAGAAAAACCAGCGTCAAAACGTAGTAGGCCACCGACAGGGCAGCCGCAACTCCAAGAAACTTGCCCATGATGAGGGCGGCCCGGGACACCGGCTTGCTGACCACGGTCAGCACCGTCTTGTTCTCGATCTCGCGGGAGAGCACGCTCGACGCGGTGAAGGCCGCCAGCAGCAGCCCGGTGATGAACAGCGTGCTCAGGCCGAGGTCAACCAGCAGCTTGTCATCCTCCCCCATCGTGAACCCAGCCAGGTTCACGTTGCAGATCATCAGCACAATGCCGGCCAGAATCAGCACGATGTAGATCGGCTGCCGGATCGCTTCGAGGAACCCGTTGCGGGCGATGGAAAAGATGGTGGGCATCCTTTCACTCTACCATCCGTCACAGGCGAGAGCAGCACCCCCCAACCGGGCTTTCGGGCTGTTCCTCTAACGCAAATCTCATCAGCAGACTGTCGTGGTGGGTGGCAATATGAGGAGCATGAACAGCGACGAAACCACCTACGGCAAGGCTACCACCGCGGCCCTCGCCGGATTGGCGGTGCAGGTTGGCCTCTGCATCGGCACCGGTATTGTCGGGGCCTGGGCGGAAAGTCCGGCCATTCTGGCCGCAACCTGGCACATTGCTGGTGGGATCCCGATCTGGATCATTCTGGCGATCATCTACCAGCAGCACCGGCTGGAAAGAACCGAGGCACTGGCAGCCGAGAAACTGGCCACCCAAGACGCTGCTTCTGCGGCCCTGTTCGGTGACGTCAGTGACGAACTGCAGCTGGTCAGATCCCGACTCGACAGGCTCTATAACCTCGGGCTGCCGGTGGTCAGTTTTGGCGTCGCCATCTATCTGATCGCCGCCGGTGGGGCGATGCTCTACCGGACCGCTACCCTCGGCGGCGACCGGGTTGCGCTTTCTCTTTCAAAAGCATGCAACCCGGTCGGGCTCATGTTCGCCACCGCGGGCATC
>CALAZQ010000415.1 GCA_937926325.1 uncultured Planctomycetaceae bacterium
GTCCGTCAGTCTTTCAGGGAGACGATGCGACCGGTACGGGCCGATTTGTAGCAGGCTTCGATGATCGCCACCGCCTTGCGGCCCTCGCGGCCATCGAGGCTGGGCTTTCGGCCTGCGGCCACGGCGTCGAAAAAACTTTTGAAGTTTCGGGTGTGGCAGGAATAGTCGATTGCCAGCGGGTCGGCCGCGCCCCCTGAGGTACTGCTGGCACCGCCGAACCGATCGCGGGTGGCCTCATCGTCGGGCAGGGCGTCCCGAAACTGCCAAGTGACCAGCTGTTCTTCCTCGATTTCGGCCGTGCCCCCGCGGCCGCCAAAGGTGAACCGTCGCAGCTGTCCGGGGTAGAGGCTGGTGGCCGCCAGCAGTTGGCCCAGACCGCCGTTTTTGAGCTTCAGCATCGCGACGCAGGTGTCCTCAACCTCCAGCCGCTCCGGGTCATGGGCCTTGACCGCCGTGAAGGCAGCCACGCTTTCGACCGGATTGGCCTCCGGTGGCAGCCCTGGCATGGTTGCCCCGGCGATCCATTGCAGGGCATCGACTCCATGGATCGACTGGTTCATCAGGGCGCCGCCGCCGTCGAGGGCGAGTGTCCCCTGCCAGCGGCCGGGGCCGTAATAGGCATCGTCTCGCCACCAGGGGACGGCACTGGCGGCCACCGCCAGGTCGCCGAACCGGCCGGCTGCCGCGGCTGCCTGTACGGTTTGCATGACCGGGTTGAATCGCTGGGGAAAGATCGCCCCCAAAGCCACCCCCGCCTTGTCGGCGGCCGCAATCATCCGGTCGATCCGCCTGGTCGTGATCTCCAGCGGCTTCTCGCAGATGACGTGGATCTCCTTCCGGATCGCCTTGAGGGCCGCATCAAGGTGGCCGCCTGATGGCGTGGCGATGGTGACGGCGTCGGGCTTCTCCCGGCGGAGCATCGCAGCCGTGTCGCCGTACCAGCGACAGCCGAACTGCTCGGCGAACTGCTGGCCCTTGGCCTCGGTGCGACAGGTCGCCGCCACCAGCTCAATGCCGGGAATGTCTTTCAATGCCCGGGCGTGCATGCCCGCGATGGCTCCGATGCCGATAATCGCTACCCGCACACCTGTTCTCCTCTGATCGCTCGATGCCGCCCCAGGCCGCCTGCCTGCATGGTGGCTCTCACAGCCTGCGATTCTCACCGAACCGAAGGCCGGATGCCAGCCTGTCAAATGGCCTCGCTGGACGGCTGGCGGCAGCGGATCATTTCGGCCAGTAGTTGGGCGAATAGAAGCGATCGACGAAGCTGTCGTGCAGCCGGCGGAGGGTTGGCCACCGGCAATGATCCCGGCTGCCGGCCCGCGGGTTGCATGGGCCCTCGTAAAGCGGGCCGCTGCTGGGTGATCCAGGCACGCCAACAAGATCGTAGGGGGCCGGGGGCTGAGCCGGATGGCAGGGGGGCGGCGGGACCAGTGGGCAGAGAATCCGCGGTTCACCGCAGTGGTAGAGCCGCTCAAGTGGGGCGAACCAGTCGGCGGGCGTGTCGCTGCGATCGGGAACCAGCTCTTCGAGCAACGACTGCGGGGTGGCGTCTGGCGGAACTTCAAAGCCGGTCTGATTCGGATCGACGGGCTCTCCCCGCTCAACCGTCTCGTCAGGGGCCGCGGCGGCTGGCTGATCGGCGCGAACCGCCATCGCTGCAGAAATTGTCACCAACACCAGCCCGGTCATCAGGGAGCACGCTCTCAGTCGGAGCATCGGATCGCCTCGCGTGTTCATGAACTCGTACGTTCAGGCTGATCGGCAAAACAAGAACGGTTGCTTCCACCAAAACCGCTGCCTGAGAAAAAGTGGAAGCTGGCGGTCAGATACTGGAGAAGGTAGGGAAACCATTCCGCGCCGCTTTCCTCCGCGGCTCAGTCAGGCAAAATAGAAAGACTCGCGAAGCGCCGCCGCAAGCCCTTGCGGCCGGCGTGATCCTCCGGCCACCTTCCATGTCGCAACCACTAGTCGCCTCACCGATCGAACTGCTCCGCCGCACCGGCACACGCCTGGTGCTGGTGGCAACCGGCGGCGGCTCTGAGGCGATTCCGATTCTGCTGACGGAGTCCGGGGCCAGCGACGTGGTCCTCGAGGCGGTTGTCCCCTATGCCCGCCCGGCCATCGACAATCTGCTGGGAGGGGCACAGGAATCGTATTGCAGTGACCTCACCGCCCGCCGGCTCGCGGTGGCGGCCTGGCAACGCGGCATCGCCCTCGGGGCAGCCGCCGACCGGGCGGTGGGGCTGGCCCTGACGGGCAGCCTCCGCTCGCTCCAGCCGAAACGAGGACAGCACCGGCTGCATGTTGCGCTGCATCAGCTGCCCGGCACCACCACGGCCACCCTCGTCCTCGAGAAGGGGGCCCGGTCCCGGGTTGAGGAAGAGCGGCTGGCAGCGGTACTCAGCCTCGATCTGCTGCTGGCCGCGACCACCGGAGAGCCCGTAGCCGAATGGCGGGATGAACTCGATGCCCTTCTGCTGCCGAGAGAGCATGTTGTCCGTGAACACTGTCATCCCCCGCCGTCCTGGCAGCAACTGTTCTCGGCTACCGCCGCCGCGGTGTCCGCTGGTGGATCAGCTGGCGACCAGGCAGTGGTCATCCTGCCCGCAGGGCAGCCCGAGCACCGGGTGACCGGCCGGCTGCTGTTCAGCGGGTCATTTGCGCCACTTCACGAAGGGCATCTGGCCATGGCCCGGATTGCCGAAGAGATCGCCGAACGGCCGGTTGAGTGGGAACTGTCGGTGACCAATGTCGATAAGCCGATGCTCGACTACATCGAACTCTCCCACCGCACAGCCCAGTTCGACGGCCGCCCGCTCTGGCTGTCCCGTGCCGCCACCTTTGTGGAGAAGATCGAACTGTTTCCCGAGTCAACCTTCGTGATGGGGGCTGACACCTACCTGCGGCTGGCCGACCCCCGCTATTACGGCGGCTCACAGAAGCGGGCCGACGCTGCCGTCCGCACCATCTGCCGCAAGACCCGTGGGCTGATCGTCTTCGGCCGGGAACAGGATGGCGAGTTTCAAAGCCCGTCGCAGGCCGACCTGCCCAAAAAGCTCAAAGAAGTGACCTACTTCGTCTCCGAGCGGGAGTTCCGCATGGACGTCTCAAGTACCGCCATCAGGGCGGCGGCTTTGGGCTCGGCTCACGATTGAACCGGTCACGACTACAAAATCGCCAATCCAGAGCTTCGGGCGACTGCGTGAAATTCTATTGACCATGCCGCTTTCGCCAGACTGCCAGCAGCATGAGCCAAAAGCCCAGAAAGGCAGCGACACAAGCGAGCACAATCAGCGGACGGAGCGGATTGTAGTTGAGCGTGTAGGCCCCGATCGCCTGGGCAATGCCCCAGATGACCAGCCCACCGAAAATCAGCCGGATGATCCGATCGGCGCCCGGGGGCGTCGATCGGGGGAGTTCGTTCGGCGATGGTGCAGGGTCGGCTGGTTCGGCCATCGGAATCCAGACTCGGCTTGGCTGAAAACGGGGCGGGTGGGACAGGATACCCGCAGCCAGGCTTCACTGGCAGTCTAGCGGCCCGCGGCCGGCTGGCGGCACCGCCTGATTCCATGGCTGGGACTGCAACACAGCCGTGGAGAAAAAGGCCCCCGGAACGGCCCAGGTCCCAGGGGGGCGGAGAACCTGAACCGTTTCCGGGAGCGATTGGTCGGCTGTCGCGATCCGAAGCGGCGTCGGGGTCGCCTCCGAGTCGCGGTCTGAGCCTGTCACCCTCAGATGGCGGAACACTAGGGATGCCCAATGGAGTGGGTCAAGGCCGATCGGGGCCCCGATTTTTCTCTGTTTTTTCGGGACAAAGCCACCGATCCGACCGGTTCGGCTATCCTTTCGACAGTATCCAGCCGCCGGAACATGCGGGGAGCTCAACAACAAGGAAGGATTGCCGTGACCGCCAGCCAGCCCATCGCACCGCCGCAGCCGCCGATTCCCGAGGCGGGCAAGCCCCCAACACCGGCTGCCTGGCAGGCCGCCTTCGAGCAGGCTCTGCCCTACGCCGAATTTCTGGCAACCCATGCCACGCCCGATCAACGGAGCCGCTGGGAGGCGTTTCATGGCCAGGTTGCCCTGAGTGCCGAGCAGACTGCGTTGCTGGGCAGCTTCGTCCGGCGGATGCCGGTGCTGGTGCTGGCGGGAGCCTGGTGTGGCGACTGCGTCAACCAGTGCCCGATTTTCACCCGGTTCGCCGAGGCGTCACCGCTGATTGATGTCCGCTTCCTCGACCGTGATGCCCAGCCCGAGATCGCCGCCCACCTGACCGTCTGCGGCGGCCAGCGAGTACCGGTCGCCCTCTTCCTCAGCGAAGACTTTCACCCGGTGGTCTACCACGGTGACCGGACGCTGGCGGCGTACCGGTTGGCTGTCGCTGACCAGTTGGGGACCAGCTGCCCCACCGGGCTGGTGCCGCCAGCCGACGAGGCGGTCGCAGCGGTCGTCGCCGACTGGCTCGATATCTTTGAGCGGGTCCAGCTGATCCTGAGGCTCTCGGGCCGGCTCCGCAAGCTGCATGGTGATTGAACGGCCAGCAGCTACCAGGGGGGAGGCCCATGACCAGTCGTGAACGTTGGACGGTTTATCCGCTGCTGTTGTTGGCGATCGGTCTGGCGGTGCGGGCAGCCGGGATCGCCGAGCCGCATCTTGTGACCGATACGCTGACGGCGGCCCAGATTCGCTGCCGCGAACTGCTGGTCGAAACCGAGGACGGCACTGTCCTCATCCACATGGGCCGGGTGGTCGATGGCGGTGGCGGCCGGATTGAAATCAAGAATGCCACTGGGAACGACGCGATTGCCATCGGCACGCGGCCCGGCGGCGGGAGCGGCCGGATCGAATACTTTGACACCACGGGGCAGCCGGTTGCCGGCAGCGCCGCAGCCGATCGGCAAAAGTCGGAAACAGAGTACGCCCGGAGGGACTCGAACCCCCAACCCTCGGTTCCGAAG
>CALAZQ010000416.1 GCA_937926325.1 uncultured Planctomycetaceae bacterium
GAGTCGGTTCGCATGTAGGTGATCAGGCCCACCCGGCCCTCGCCCGGCAGGTCGATGCCTTCATAGAGCTGCTGGGCCACCCGCATCGTGCGGTCGGTCGACATGCCCAGCCGGCTGCTGGCGGCCTGCTGCAGGGTGCTGGTGATGAAGGGCGGGTAGGGTCGCGACCGCGTCCGGCTGACGTCGATCGACTCAACGGTGTAGCGGACGGCTGGATCGGGCCGGCCGCTGATCCGTACGGTGTTGCGGCCCCGCCCCTTGCCGTCAGGGTTTTCCTGTCGGTCGATCTCCAAATCGACAAGGCCCGCTGCCTCAGCCGCGGCGGCGGCAGCATCGACCAGATCGGCAGACGACGACTTTTCGGCTTCAATTTTCAGGGGCTTGCCACCCACCTCGACCAGTTCGGCGACCAAACTGCGGTGGTCGGCCAGCCAGGTCATCCGCTCGCGGACCATCGGCGGCTTGCCGCGGTCGTCCCGTCGGGCCATGAAGTCCGTCCATTCGGCATGCAGGGCGGCTGCGGCATCGACGTCAAAGCAGAGGTTGCCCTGGATTTCCCAGGATTCGTCGGGCGTGAAGGCTCGGATCTCCAGTTCCCGTTCAACCACCAGCCGGGCCGCCACGCTTTGCACCCGACCGGCACTCAGCCCCGAGGCGACCTTCCGCCAGAGAATCGGCGAGACCCGGTAGCCGACGATCCGGTCGACGATCCGGCGGGCCTGCTGGGCCTCCACCCGGGGCATGTTGATCGCCCGGGGGTGTTCGAAGGCCCGCTGCACCTCTGACTTGGTGATCGCGTCGAAGGTGACCCGCTTGGCCTCAACGGGGTTGACCTTCAGCTCTTCGGCCAGATGCCAGGCGATCGCCTCGCCCTCCCGGTCGAGGTCGGTGGCGAACCAGATGTCGCGGGCTCCCTTGGCCAGCCGGCGAAGTTCGGTGACCGTCTTCTTTTTGGCCGCATCAACCTCGTAGGTCGGGGCAAAATCATGCTCCAGATCGACCCCGGGCACCAGCTGTTTGGTCCCCTTCGGCGCCCGGCTGGGCAGGTCGCGGATGTGGCCGACCGAAGCCTTCACCACGAAGCCGGGGCCGAGGTATTTCTCGATCGTCTTGGCCTTCGCCGGGCTTTCGACAATGACCAGGTCATAGTCGCCCCGGGGGGCCGAGCGGGTGGTGGTGCGGCTGGTGCTGCGAGTCCGTTTGGCAGTTTTTTTGGCCATCGCGTGAAGCCATTTCTGGGAGTGCGGGTTCCGGCCCTCACGGAGATCGGGATTGGCGCCCCGACGTGTGGCGCTACAATCTGCGGCCTGACCGGTGGTCTCCAGCGTTACCCTCCCCTCTCTCTCCTTGTCAAGCCTCGGTGGTTTCCCGCCCCGGGGCGCGTGCGAACAGGCGGTTTCATGGCCGGGTCCTTCAATTTCTTCCGAAAATACCAGCGGTCGATGCTCGTGGCGGTGGCGGTCCTGGCCATGTTGGCCTTTTTCGTGCTGCCGCCGTTCCTGCAGATGGGCAGCGGCCCGGCCTCGGCCGACCCCGTCGTCGTCTCCTGGAAGGGGGGGGAACTCCGCGAGGGGCAGCTCGATCGCGGCGTGGCCCTGCGGACGCTCACCAACCGGTTTCTGATGGAGGCGGCAGCCGTTGCCGGCCGGGATGCCTCGCAACTGCCGGCATTTCCTGAGGGCGAGGAGCTGATTGTCCGCGAGATGCTGCTGGCCCAGCAGGCAGAGGAAATCGGCCTGACCGTGAGCAACACCGCCATCAACGAGTTCCTGGCGACCTGGACCAACAACATGGTGCGGCAGGACCAGTTCGACCAGATCATCGCCGGACTACGGTACGGCCGGGCCCCGGTCGCGGCGGCTGACCTGTTCGGTTCGCTGCGGACCGCCCTCACGGCCCGGAACATGCTGCTGCTGTTCCAGACCGGATTTTCGGGTGATCCCCCCGGCTGGTCATGGGATTTCTACAAGCGGCTGGAGCAGGCGGCGACGGTGGAGGCCTTTCCCGTCGCCGTTGAAGATCTGGCCGTCTCGGTCGATCCGCCGAACGAGGCGGAACTGCGGGCCTTTTTTGACCGCTACAAGAACGACCTGCCGGTCGCCCGCAGCCCCGACCCTGGATTCAAGGAGCCCTTTCGCATTCGCTATGCGGCCCTGAAGGCCGACCGCAAGAAGTTCGAGGACGAGGCGGCCAAAACGATCACCGATGAGGACGTGAAGGCTTATTACGAGGAGAATAAGGAGACCCGTTTCCGGGCTCCGGCACCGCCGCCGGCGGCGAAGCCCGCTTCCGCCGAGCAGCCGGTCGACAAGCAGGCGGCAGATGCCGACACCAAGCCGGCCAACGGTCAGTCGCCAGCGGCTGACGCTGCTGCTGCGAAGCAGCCCGCCGCGAAACCGACGACTGCTTCCGATGCCGAAGCAAAGCCGGCCGAGCCGTCGAAACCAGCGGCTGACGCTGCTCCAGCCGCTGAGCCGAAGGCAGAAAGCAGCAGCCAGTCCGGCCGGCGGCTGACCGTGCAGCCAGTCGCCTTTCTCGCTGACGAGGCGGCCGATGCCGCTGAGTCCGCAACCCAGTCGCCTTCCGTCGAGCAGTCAGTGGCGAAGACCGATGCGAAGCCGGCAGCCGAACCACCGGCTGAAAATGCCGAAAAAACCGCAGGCAGCGAGCAGGCCAGTGAGCCCCAAAAAAACGGGAGAACTGCCGAAGCCGAGCAGGCCACAGCGACGGAGAAGGGTGTGGCTGCCGAGCAGGAGGCCGACACAGCGGGCAAACCGTCTGAGCCAGCCGAGCCTGAGATGACCCTGCGGCCGCTGGAAGAGGTGGCCGATCAGATTCGTCAGCAGCTCACCCGCGAACGGGCAACGGCCACGATCGACGCCATCTTTTCGGCCTTGGCCGGCGACCTGACGGCCTATGCCGAGGACCGGGCGGTCTGGCAGGCCCGGGGAGACAGCGGGCAGCCGGAGCCGGTTGCGCCGGACATCGAAAAGATCGCCGAGAAGCAGGGGCTGGTGGCTGAGCAGTCCGACTGGATCACCGCCCCCGCGGCCGCGGAAGCCGGCGGAATTGGGGGCAGCTTTGAGTTTGTGCCCGATCCCGGCAGCCGCTTCGGCATTCGGCAGCGGCGGTGGCTCGAGATGATCTTTGCCGAGGGCAGCATCGCCCTGCGGCCGATCACCTCACGTGACGCCGAGGGCAACCGCTACTTTTCGTGGAAGCAGGACGAGCAGGAGGAGCGGGTCCCCAGCTTTGCCGAGGCCCGTGACACGGTTGAAAAAGCTTGGCGGATCGTTGAGGCCCGACCACTGGCCAAACAGCGGGCGGCCGAGATCGCCGCCGCTGCCGCCGAGCGGAGCCTGGCTGAGACGGTCGGCAAAGAGCAGGCCGAAGCGGTGCGAACTGTCGGCCCCTTCACCTGGCTGACCCAGGGGACAGCCGGCTTCGGAGCGCCGCCAATGGTGTCAGAGCCCAACGGCCTGGTCTTTCCGGGCGAGGCCCTCATGCAGGCCGTCTTTGCGACCCCCGCCGGTGCAAGCACCTCGGCTTTCAATGAACCGGAGACCTTTTGTTATGCCTTGCGAGTGATTGCCATGGAGCCGGATGAGGCGGAATTGCGAACCCGGTTCACGGCCTCTCAGGGTGAACCGCGGCGGGTGGCGATGGTGGCCCAAGAGGCCTTTGCCGACGTCTTCCGCAACTGGATCGAGGGCCTGGAAGAGAGTGCCGCCCTCACCTGGAACCGCGAGCCCCGCCCGGTTCGGTAGTGTGACGGAGCGTGGCCCCACCCCGGGAGCAGACGCCGCTGGAGCAGATGATCAGGTTGCCGGGCCGAGGACAACGGCCGCCAGGGGCGGCACCGTCAGCACGATCGACTGCTCGCGGCCGTGGTGGGGCACCGGCTGGCTGGCCAGTGGCAGCGGGTTGACCACGTCGCTGCCACCGTAGCGGGCGGCATCGCTGTTGAACCGTTCGACATAGCTGCCGGCCGCCGGCACGCCCAGCCGATAGCCCGGCCGTGGCACCGGGGTGAAGTTGCACAGCACGACCACGAACTGATCGGGCTGGCTGCCCCGGCGGGCGAAAGCGAGCACGCTCTCCTGCCAGTTGTGGCAGTCGATCCACTCAAACCCGCGGCCATCAAAATCGACGGCGTGGAGGGCCGGTTCGTGCCGGAGCAGCTGGTTCAGGTCGGCGACCGTCCGCGACAGGCCGCGGTGGCTGTCCCACTGCAGCAGATGCCACTGCAGGCTCTCGTCAAAGTTCCATTCCTGCCACTGGCCGAACTCGTTGCCCATGAACAACAGCTTTTTGCCTGGGTGGCACCACATCATCGCGTAGAGCAGCCGCAGGTTGGCGAACTTCTGCCAGAGGTCGCCGGGCATCTGGTCGAGCAGTGAGCCCTTGCCGTGGACCACCTCATCGTGCGACAGCGGCAGCACAAAGTTCTCGTGGAAGGCGTAGATCAGGCTGAAGGTGAGTTCGTCATGGTGATACTTGCGGTGGATCGGGTCGTGCCGCATGTACCGCAGGGTGTCATTCATCCAGCCCATGTTCCACTTCAGGCTGAAGCCGAGGCCACCGGTGTAGGTCGGCCGCGACACCCCGGGCCAGGCGGTCGATTCTTCAGCAATCGTCAGCACACCGGGAAAGTGGTGATGCACCTGAATGTTGAATTGTTTGAGGAACTCGATCGCCTCGAGGTTCTCACGGCCACCGAAACAGTTTGGCAGCCATTCCCCGTCGTTGCGGCTGTAGTCGAGGTAGAGCATCGAGGCGACCGCATCGACCCGCAGTCCGTCGATGTGATAGCGGTCGAGCCAGAAGAGGGCTGAACTGATCAGGTAGTTGGCCACCTCGTTGCGGCCGTAGTTGAAGATCAGCGTGCCCCAGTCGGGATGCTCGCCGAGCCGGGGATCTTCATGTTCGTAGAGGGCGGTGCCGTCGAACCGCCGCAGCCCGTGGCCGTCCTTGGGAAAGTGAGCCGGCACCCAGTCGATGATCACCCCGATGCCGGCCTGATGCAGGGCGTCGATCAGGGCCATCAGATCCTGTGGCGATCCGAACCGGCTGGTGGCGGCAAACAGGCCGATCGTCTGGTAGCCCCAGCTGGCTGACAGCGGGTGTTCGGTCGGCGGCAGGAACTCGACATGGGTAAACCCCATCTCGATGCAGTAGGGCACCAGGTCCTGTTGCAGTTCGGCATAGGTCTGCCAGCGGGTCGGATCGTCACCCGGCCGCCGCCAGCTGCCCAGATGGACCTCATAGATCGAAATCGGCTCGGCCAACCAGTCGCAGTGGCGGCGGCGTTCCATCCAGGCCGCGTCGCCCCAGTGGTAGGAGGCCAGGTCGGCGACCTGCGAGGCGGTTCGGGGAGGCACCTCGGCAGCGACGCCATAGGGGTCGGCCCGGTCGCTCGTCCCCTCGGCCGACTGCACCCGGTATTTGTACGTGGCCCCCGACTGAACCCCCGGAATGAACAGTTCCCAGACGCCCGAGGGAATCCGCTTGTGCATCTGGTGGACGCGGCCGTCCCAGCCGTTGAAATCACCGACCACGCCGACGGCGGCAGCGTTTGGAGCCCAGACGGCGAAATTGACCCCGGCAACGCCATCGACCTCCCGCAGCTGGGCCCCGAGTTTCTCGTAGCTCTTCCAGTGCCGGCCCTCGCCGAGCAGGTGGAGGTCATAGTCGGTCAGCATGGTGGGAAAGGCGTAGGGGTCGTGGAGGTCATGGGTTCCAACCGCAGGGTCATGTATTCGCAGTTGGTAGCCGGCGGCTGTGCCAGTGGTGGTATAGGCCTCGTAGAGCCCGGCGGCATGGGTCCGCCGCATCGGCTGCGGCCGACCCGCAGCGAGGCCCTGCTGGCCGACCAGCCAGGCCCGGCTGGCCTGGGGCAGAAAGGCCCGCACTCGGGTCAGGTCGCTGCGGCCGCTGACCGGTCGCGGCCCGAGCAGGTCGCCCGGGGCCGGCTGCCGCCCGTCGAACAGTGCTCGCCATGCGTTGTGGTCTTCAAAGGTTGCTGACACGCCGGCCCGTCTCCCGCGGAGCCCGAGCCGACCCACCGCAGGCTCTTCGGACACCAGTGGCGGTATCGACCGGCCATCGCAGCCAGATAGAGGACCGGCCGCCCGGCCGTCCCACATCGTACCGTCGAAATCACCGGCCTGCCGGAACGTCAGCTGATCGCCCCCGATTTCTGATCGGGTTGCAGCGATTAGTCTGCTCGTGCCGGTTGCCCTCCGGCACCGCGAAAATAAGGCCCGCCGTCTCCCGGCTGGGTGACGGCGGGCCTGCGTGAAACCGCGGATGCTCTGAATGGGGCCGTTACGCCACCAGCCGCATGGCCGGCACTTCACCGGTGATGCCGACCACAAATTCTTCGAAGATCTTGGCATCGAGGGCCGACGCACTCTCGGCTTCGGGATGGAACTGGGTGCCGATCGCGAACCAGCCCTCGATCTCGCTCTCGATCGCCTCGATGATGCCGTCCGGGGCGCGGGCCGTCACCCGGAAGCCGGGGGCGAGATCGTCGATCGCCATGTGGTGCATGCTGTTGACGCGAATCTCGCCGTCCCCATAGACCCGCTCCATCGCCGAGTTGGGTTCAACCAGCAGGCCGTGCCGGTGGGCCGAATCGAGCGGATCCTTGTGTGGGATCGCCTGGGGCTGATCCTCGGGCAGATGCAGAAACAGCGTGCCACCCTCGGTGATGTTCAGCAGCTGCATACCGCTGCCGACGGCAAGGACCGGCAGGTGCCGGGCACAGACCTGCTTGGCCAGCATCCGATCAAAATCTTCCCGCCGTTCGTCCATGGCGCGGACGGCCGGGTGGGGCATGTAGCCGTCGCGGCGGGGGTCGAGGTCGGCACCCCCGACCAGCACCACGCCGTCGAGCGTGTCGAGGATCCGCATCAGGTCCTCCTCGTCCTCCAGCGGTGGCAGCACCACCGGAATACCTCCGGACTGGATGACATTGTCGTAGTACCCCGCCGCCACAAAGGAGAGCGCCGCATGTTCTTTGCGGCTGGGGCGGTAGTCCATGTTGATCCCGATTACCGGCTTGGCTGCCATGAAAATCCCTTTCTCAAGCAACGTGCCCGCGTTCGTGTCACTCGTCCTTGAGTGGCGGTCTCGAAGCGGACGGGCGGAAAATAAGCTGCCGCCGTCGCAAGACAAGGATTTTTTTCATTTTGTGGTGATGAAAAGCTGGCACCACAAGATCATGTGCTAGCACCGCCCGTGCTAGCAGCCCGGAGGCTGTCGGGTTCGCTTCGTTCGCTGCCTGCGCCGGCTCGGGGCCGGTGAAAGTCTCGTCGCCGGGCGAGGATACGCCCAACGCTCCTCGAGCGTTCAC
>CALAZQ010000417.1 GCA_937926325.1 uncultured Planctomycetaceae bacterium
GGGTATTTGTGGGGCCATCCTTAATGTCAATCAGTTTCGGGGCCGTGTCACCCGGGTCGACGAAGGCCGAAACGATCGTCTCGCGGGCGTCCTTGTTGCTCACGTCGGTGATCAGGCTGTCGAAGTCGATCTGCTCGGCCAGCGTCGCCTCTTCCATAAAGGGCAGGATCTCGGCGAAGAAGCTCCAGCCGGGGCCAGATTCAGGAACCGGGTCGCTCGATCCACCGGGCCAGGCACCGGTCACGGTCGAGGTAAACCCCGGCGGCAGCCGTCGCCGGCCGTCGTGATAGGTGTGCAGGGCGATGCCCATCTGCTTGAGATTGTTGAGACTCGACATCCGGCGAGCCGCCCCACGGGCCTGCTGGACGGCGGGCAGCAACAGGCCAACCAGTACGCCGATGACGGCGATCACCACCAACAGCTCAATCAGGGTGAACGCTGCCGGGCCGCTCCTTGTCGATGCCTTGCGGGAGCGGATCCCTCGTGTCGGGAAAATTCGTGTTGAAGTGCTTTGTGCGAAAGCCATTGGAAAACCTCGTTTCAGGGAGTTGCTTGAAGCGTGGCTGGCTGGGGGGTCGAGCGACCCGAGGCTGGCTGGCAAGAAAAACCGAGCGACTGATATTGAGAATCAGTCTCATTAGCGGTATCGTACCGGCTCAAGCGGAACCGTCAAGTGAAATGCTGCCGAGTTTTCCATGGCCGACGAATCATCGCCCAAAACCGGGCTCGACAGCGAAAAGCAGGGTGCAGGGCCGCCGGCAAAGCAGATGCTCCGGCCTGCGACACCGGCTTCCCAGCAGCCAATCCGCTCCGAAGATCTCCTGCGGGGCAGCCGCGAGGTGCAGATTCTCCATGCCGGAGAACTCTATCGGCTCACGTTGACCCGGGCCGGAAAGCTCATCCTGCACAAGTAGCCCTGAGGCCAGGCTTCTGCGAGTGGGTGAGAGGCGGCCCCCGGAAGCCAGGAGCGGAAGCGACTGGACCGTGCGACGTCGGGCGTCGCGGCCATCCACCGGCAGCTTCCAGCGTTGGTGCGACTGGCATGGCACTCATCCGCCGGTGGCTTCCGACTCCGAACTGCGGAGAACTAGCCTTCCGTTTCGCCCAGCAGTTTCCTGAGCGTCGGCTCGATTGCCTCACCCCAGATGGCATAGCCCTTCTGCTTCGGGTGCAACAGGTCAGGCATGATCTCCTTCGAGAGCCGGCCGTCAGGCATCAGCAGCCGGTCGTTGATGTCGAGAAAGACAACCTGCTCACCATCGGCCAGTTTCGCCAGCAGCGTGTTGGCCTTGTCGTTATTGACCCGCGGCGGATCGGTCGGCTTCTCGGAGCGGGGAAAGATTGCCAGCAGCAGAATCTTCGTCGCAGGTGACTTTGCTTTGATCCGCTCAACAATCTTTTCTACCCCGGCGGCGATCGCCTCAGGTGGATCCTTGCGGTGGCCGGTGTTGTTGGTGCCGATCATGATCACCACCACCTTTGGCTGGTATCCATCAAGCTCACCGTTGTCGAGCCGCCAGAGGACATGCTCGGTCCGATCACCGCTGAATCCGAGATTGATCGCCTTGCGTTTGCCGTAGTACTGCTTCCAGGTCTGCTTGCCGGCATTTTCCCAGGCGTGGGTGATCGAGTCGCCGAGGAAGACCAGCTCCCAGCCGCCCTGCTTGGCGAGCGCAAGCTTGTCTTCATGCCGCTGCTGCCACCAGTTCTTCTTCCCGCTTTCCATGCGATGGGCCGGGGTGGTCGCGGTCTTGATGGCGGCCTGCACATGGTTTTCAGCCCGCGCGAGGCCGGACGAGACCATGAGAACAGCAACCGTGAAAAACAGCAGAGCGGAGCGGGGCATCTGAATCGCCTTTCGGATGGATGACGAATGAATCGTGGGAGCAGTGATGAATCACTCGAGAATATCAGATCAAACCACCGCCGGCAGCCGGACGCAACTTTGCCGCGAGCTCTGCGAATGACCGCCGGCTCATCCCTGAACCGCATCCAGCCGGTCGAGGTTCAGCAGGCAGCCGAGTTCGTCGAGGGCCCGCCGCGATTCCTGCAGCAGGGCAGGGTCGGCCAGATCGGCCACGGTCAGCCGATCGCGGTAGTGTGTTTGCACCCAGGTCTCGAGGCGGTCGAGTCTTGCGGGAGTCATCAAGCAAGGCTGGTGAACCGCCGCCAGTTGATCGGCCGAGAGCACCAGTCGCAGCCGCAGGCAGGCCGGGCCGCCGCCGTTTCGCATGCTCTGGCGGATCGCGACAGGATG
>CALAZQ010000418.1 GCA_937926325.1 uncultured Planctomycetaceae bacterium
ACCCAAAGAGCCGTTCCCCGTCCGGGGGTCGAACCGATGCGGCAAATCGCGTAGGATCGCGGATCTCGGTTCGCTGGCTCGTTCGTGCGTCTCTGACCCACACTGTCCTTCAGGATGATTGCTTCCAAACGTCACCGCATTCAATTTCCCTCCATCGATACCACTTCACTCGAGCAGGACGAGGCCTATTTCTTCCTCGTCAACGGTGAAAACGGCCATCCAGACGATCACCGCCAGCGGATTCGATTTCACGATTACGCCACCATCTACAGCCAGCCAGGCCTCTACGAACAACTTTTCTACGAACGATTGAAGTGTGATTCGCCCCGCAAGGTGACCGAGGCCCTGCGGTACACCGCAGAGCATGAGCGTGACAACCTCGCGGAAATGCGGGTGCTCGACCTCGGGGCGGGCAACGGCATCATGGGGGAGGAGCTCAAGCGGCACGGCGTCGCCCGGCTTGTGGGGGTCGACATTGTCGACGAGGCCCGCGAAGCGGCGTTCCGGGACCGGCCGCATGTCTATGACGACTACCTCATCTGCGACTTTACGGACCTCTCTCCGGCGGAGCATGAGGAGCTTACGAGTTGGACCTTCAACGCATTGACCTGCGTGGCGGCCCTCGGTTTCGGTGACATTCCGGTGCCAGCCTTCATGCAAGGGGTCAATCTGCTGCAGACCGACGGCTGGCTGGCCTTCAACATCAAAGAGACCTTCCTTGAGCGGAGCGACACCAGTGGGTTTTCCAAGCTGATCCGAGAGCTGATTTTCAGTGAATACATCAGCCTGCATCACGTCGAGCGATACGTTCATCGCTACTCGATTGAGGGCAAACCGCTGTTCTATTTTGCGGTGATCTGCCGCAAGGGCCGGGATATTCCGGCCGATTTCTCCGAGCAGCTGGGCTGACAGCGTTCTGGAAGCTGTCATCGGTGCTGGTAGACTCTGTCACCGGCGACGACCGCTTCCGGTCGCTGCCGCGGGTTTTCTCAGCCACGCTTGGAGTTATGTCGTATGGCGACCGTCGAACAAACTTCCGCCCAGCCTACTGCTGCTCCGGTTCAACCAGTCAGTGAGCAGGTGGCTGCCGATCGCCGGCGGCTGCAGGAAGCCCAGGCTGCCGGCCTGGGGGCGACGCTCAAAACCTTCG
>CALAZQ010000419.1 GCA_937926325.1 uncultured Planctomycetaceae bacterium
CTCGACAAGGGGCTGGCCACGCTGGTCACCGACCTTGAATCACGAAAGCTGCTCGACAAGACGCTGATTGTGGTTGGCACCGAGTTCGGCCGGCCGGCCAGCTTCGATGGCGGCGGCGGTCGGGGTCACCACTCAAAATGCTTTTCGATGGTGCTCGCCGGCGGCGGCCTGAGGACCGGGCAGGCGATCGGCACGAGTGACGAGCTGGCCATGAAGCCGGTCGCAGACCCAGTGTCGCTCCCCGACTTCCACGCCACGATCCATGCCGCCCTCGGCACGAACCCGGCCGAGGAACTCTACGACGGCGCCCGCCCGGTGCCCCTCACCGACGGTGGCCAGCCGATTGCCCGGCTGTTCCCTACAGCGTAGCGCGTGGGTTTTGGTCAGTAGTCATCAGCTGATCACTGCTTGCGAGAGCGCATCAGGCCTTCGTGTATCGCCGGCTCGGGGGCGGCAAAAGTCTCGTCGCCGGGCGAGGATACGCCCAACGCTCCTCGAGCGTTCGCCGACCCCCGAGCCTACCTTTCCTGGATTCCCTGATCGGGGCTACGGTGGCCCCGCCGGTCACAGCTTGCCGCCGATGCGGTAGAGGTGGGTCTTCGTGCGGATGATCAGGTCATCCCCGATGACCGCCGGTGAGGCCATGCAGCCGGCGTCCAGCCGGTTTTCGGCGAGCAGTTCAAACCGCTCGGGGTTTGCCCGAAAGACAACGCAGCCGCCATCCTCGTCACAGGCGTAGAGCCGGCCATCCGATTCGATCAGGGACGCCGAAAAGCGACCGCTCTTCCGCTCGCTCCAGCGGACCCTGCCGGAGACGACATCGAGGCAGCTGAAGATGCCGGTGTCGCTGACCATGTACAGCTGATCGCCAACCACCGACTGGCTCGGCCGAGTGGGGGCTGACTTGCCGAACTTCCAGGCAACACCCGTCGCGGTGACGTCACCGGTGCCTTCGGGACGGACTGCCAGCAGGCGGTCACCACCGGCAGTGCAGATGATCACCAGGCCGTGGGAATAGAGGGGCCTCGCAGCGGCGTTATAGCCACCATGGTAGACGGTCCACAGTTCACTGCCGCTGCGGGGGTCGTAGGCAACCGTGGCCACCGCGGCCGGGCTGACGAGTTGCAGCCGACCGGCATGGGTCAGGACGGTCGGCGTGCAGTAGGCCTTTTTAAAATCACCGTCGTCCGAGCCGTAGTTGATCGAGCGGTCGGTCTGCCAGACGGTCCTGCCGGTGTTGCAGTCGAGAGCAGCAACATACTGCCGATCGAAACCATCGAAGGTGAGGATCAGCAGCCCTTCAAAAAGGATCGGTGAAGAGCCGGGGCCCCGGTGATGGTCGCAGGGCAGATCCTGTCGCTGCCAGAGGGTGTTGCCGGTCATTGCATCGAGGCAGGCGGTGCCGGCGCTCCCATAATGCACCCAGAGTCTTTTCCCATCGGTCACCGGTGTCGGGCTGGCGTAGCTGTTGAAGGGGTGGCAGAACATCGGCTCTGCGATGTCAAACACGGTCTGGTTGAGTTTGACTTCGCCGGTCGCTGCCTGAATTGCCACCACCGAGAGCCGGCGGCCGTCTTCAGAAGCATTGGTCAGCCAGACAAGGTCGTTCGCCACCACGGGGCTTGACCAGGCCTTGCCGGGAACCGCTGTCTTCCAGCGAATGTTCTCAGTTTCGCTCCAGCGGACGGGGAGCCGCGGGGAGGGGGCACGACCGTCGGCTGTTGGCCCACGGAACTGGTTCCAGGGGGTGGCGTCAGCGGCCCGCGTAACTCCGACGACACCCCAATCCGCGGCTCCGATAACGGCCGTGAGCAGTAGGCAGCGGACGATTCTGCTGGGCATAGCGACGCCTCCCCTGTCGACATGGCTGACCGGTCAGCGGTCAGTCGAGCCGCTTCACCTTGAAGCTGCGGAACTCCACGGGGTCGTTATGGCCGGCCAGCCCGACGAAACCATCTCGGCGGTCAAGTCCCTTCGGCGGGTTCGCAATCTGGCTCCGATCCAGGGCGTCGGAATCGACGTCGAGGATCTTGGTGCCGTTAAGCGTGACGGTGATCCGGGGACCACGGACCTCAATCTCCTGAAAATTCCATTCACCCGCAGGCCGCAGATAGCCCCGCTTTGCGCCGACGCAAAAGTAGAGGCTGCCGTGGTGCTGATAGTCCTTCAATCCGGGTTTGCCGGCCTTGGCGAGCCGGCCGTTGTAGCCGACGTTGTCGATCACCTGAAGTTCCAAGCCGTCGCGGGCGCTGTGGCCCCCTTCCGGCACCCGCAGGGCGATGCCATTGTTACCCGCCTCGGGCAGTTTGAATTCGACGCGGATGCGACAGTCACCGAATGATTCCTTCGTCAGCAGATCGCCCCCCTTGCCCTGTTTGCAGACGATATTGCCGTCGCGGATTTCGTAACTGTCAACAGCCCCCTGCCAGTTGGCAAGGTCGGTGCCGTTGTTGAGTTCGACAAAGCCATCGGCATTCTCCGCGGCCAGGATCGCGTTTGCCTCCTCTGGTGGAATCTCCCGAATGAAGACATTCCGCCAGCGAATCTCGCTGCCGTGGGTCTGCAGTTGGATCGGTCCCCGGGCTGGAACCGGGTCGGGGAAGAAGCCGTTCACCGGCTTGCCATTCTCGGCCTGCGGGGCCTTGCGGCTGGCAAAGTAGTTGTCCATCACCGCGTTATTGACGACGACCTCATCGTTGAACTCGACCGTCACCCGCTCGCCGATCATGCGAATCCGAAAGTGGTTCCATTCGCCAAAGGGCTTATCCATCAGCTTGGACGGATATTTGCCCTCTTCCCGCTTGTTGTTCCAGAGCCCCCCTGAGCCCTTGTCGGCGCCGATTTTGAACTTGCTCTCCTGGGTCGAGTCCCAGATCTGCACCTGGGGAATCCCCCGGAGATAGATGCCGCTGTCACCCCGGGGCAGCATCTTGTAGTCCACCAGCAGTTCGAAGTCGCCGTAGTTCTTGTCGGTGGTGAGGTAGAGCCCTTTACCGTCGTTGACCAGTTCGCCGTCTTCGACAGTCCAGTGGGCCTTGAGGTGGTCGCCCTTGTCGTTGCCCTTGGCGTCGAGCAGGCCCCCTTCGATCGACTTCTGCTTGTAGTCGGC
>CALAZQ010000420.1 GCA_937926325.1 uncultured Planctomycetaceae bacterium
CTGTTGCGGCAGGATCCCGATGTTATTCTCGTTGGAGAAATTCGTGATCGTGAGACCGCTGACATTGCCATGCGAGCAGCACTGACCGGGCACTTCGTCTTTACGACTCTTCATGCGAACGACTCGCCGACGACGATTACCCGCCTTCTCGACCTTGGGATCGAACGGACTCTCATCCAGTCGGCGGTTTCCGCTGTTCTGGCCCAGAGACTGCTCCGAGTCCTTTGTGACCGCTGCCGGAGGCTCCAGTCAATCGACAAGAAGGCGGCAGCGAGGCTCGGCATTTCGAACATAGAGAGCGTTTCAGTGTTCCGCGAAGAGGGTTGTGACTACTGCCGGGGCACAGGCTTTCGCGGCCGAACGGGAATCTACGAATTCATTGAGTTTAATGACACCATTCGTGGCCTACTTGATAAACGTCCTTCGATTCAGATCATTCGCAAAACGGCAGCTGCTCAGGGAACACGGAGCCTTCGCCAGGCAGCTGTTCAGAAAGTTTTAGGCGGGGTTACCAGTTTGGCTGAAGCAGCCCGATCAACCACGTTTTCCTCAGACAAGGCTGTTTCACGATCATGATTCCTCATCATTTCACGGATCCCGGGGGTTTTCGCGCGATAGCGATAAGCGACAATGCTGCGTGATCTGCTCCTTCCAGCTTGGCTTTTCGAGGCGGGTATTGTCGCCACCGTTCTTGGCTCGGCTTACCTCGGTCGCTGTCAGGGGTTTTTTCAGGCGACGTTCCACGGGTTTGTGGTGCTGGGGGCCTTTACAGGGGCCTCTCTCTTCCTGGAGCCAACGAGGCAATGGCTCGCGTATGAAGGGGTTTCTGGTTCACTGCAATATCTTATCGCCTATCTCGGTCTCATTACGCTCGGACTCGTCATCGGTACACTCTTCAGGAAAGTCATCAACAGAGCTGCTGTCGCTAGATTTTCAGTGGTCATCGATGGTTTAGGAGGGATTGCCGCCGGTCTTCTTACAGGCGTATTAATCTCAGCGATATTCCAAATAGCAATCACAATGCTTCCGCCGAAGTGGTCCACCGCACTGCCGTTCCCGCGACCCTGGTTGGACTTTGGGAGAAATGCGCTGATCTGCTTCAAGCGTGGTCTCGGCGAGCCAACCGGCACTGACGCCTTGCTGAAGGGCGAGCCGTTGAATTTTAATGAGACTGAAGCACCCGGAACTCAAGTTTCATCGGAGTTTTTCGTTGACCTGAACTTTGATGGTTCATATTCAGTGGGAGAGCCGTTTCTCGATGAGACGGGTGACGGTAAATTTTCTGAAGGAATACCCTTTGTTGACCTAGACGGCAACGAGCAACGGACGCTCGGTGTGCTTTCCCGCTACCGACTACGAAGCTGGGGGATGACAGCCGCCATCAATGGCCAGGTGCCCAAATCACGAGCAGTTGCAGATAAGCTTGATTAATAACGGCGAACGCGAGGCCGCTACCGCTCTACCCGCACCAGCTTCATGATCCGGCCCGACACGTTCCAGTCCTGCACAT
>CALAZQ010000421.1 GCA_937926325.1 uncultured Planctomycetaceae bacterium
TCCTTGGTCTCATCGACAACCGGCCCGCTCTGCCCACTGATCCGCACCCGATGGGGGCCGCTGACTGCGCCCATGTGAGTGGTGTAACGACCTGCGATGATGTCCGCATACCCTCCGGGCCCTTCGTTCCCTTGGCTGGCATCGGGTTCGAACGCAATCTGGCCAAGCGGAACGGGTTCGCCCTTGAAGGTCACGCTGCCGCGGATCGAATGCCGCTCGGGGCCCTTCATTCTGCCGCACCCACAGACAGCGACTCCTGCGATTCCGGCCACAACGAAAGAGAGACTCGCTAGCTTCTGAACGGCATCTATCATTCGAAATCCTTTAAGCCGCCACTCGCCCGCTGCCCGAGTCGGCGATAGACGTCCAGACTGATGTTTTCCGAGATCAGCCTTACCGAGGCATCGGCAAGGGCAAAATGGGCTCCGCCGGGGTGGTTGCTGCCGAAGACACGCGTGAACACGCCGTAGTCCAGCGTTTGAGCAGGATCGACAGTCGAAGAATTGATGCCATCCATCGTCGCGGTCGTCCCCAGCGGCTCTCCACCCGCACCAACCGTCATACCCGAAGCCCAGGAAGCAGCGGTCCCTTCATGTCCATCCCGATGGCGGGCATATTTGGTTTCGCCGAGCCGGATGACTTGGGTGGTTCCATCAGTGATGTCTTTGAACTTTGTCACAGAGTTTGCATAGAAGATGCCGTTCTTAAAGAAATAGCGATTCACCGTGTTCGTGCAGGATGCCTCGGCTGTTGCCCCTCCACCCATGCAGGCGTGATAGTTTGTGTTGAACGTGTCGCTGCGGGAATTGGGGTCACTGGGGCAGTGGAACTGATCATTCGGGGTGAATTGATGCACCGAGTTCGCCACCATGTGGACGCCATTGCGGTTTCCGTAGCGAGCACAGAATGCTTTGTTGAAGTCAAAGGCTTCGTACAGCGACAGGCCCTCCATGTAGGGCAGGATCCAGATTGACCAGGAAGCACCAGTCTCGTCTTGCAGGTTGCCGTCAGTCAGGTTGCAGGCGAGCTCCGTGTTGAGGATGGTGCCACCGGCAGCGTACTGACGTTTGCCAGACTCGAAATTGTGGCGGGCAACTGCCAGCTGCCGGATTTTGTTCCCGCACGTTGAACGCCGGGCTGCTTCGCGGGCCTGTTGCACAGCTGGCAGCAAAAGGCCGACCAGCACACCGATAATTGCAATGACCACGAGCAG
>CALAZQ010000422.1 GCA_937926325.1 uncultured Planctomycetaceae bacterium
AGGTTTGGCGACGAGGAGACCGGTTATGATGAGTCGCGTGGCGATCGTTTCCGTCTTGATTATTTTTGCGGGCTGTAGCCGCTCGGATCTCCATCGGGTCTCCGGCCAAGTCGCCTTTGGCGATGGCTCACCGCTCTCCGTAGGTAGGGTCGTGGTTTCGTACGAGGATGGTTCCTCATCGTGGGGCCGTGTCCAAACGGACGGATCGTTTCGCGTCGGAACGAAAAAAGAGGGCGACGGCATGCGAGGCGGCACCTATCGCGTGGCGGTGAAGGACGCGATTGTACCCACGGAAAGTGGTGAGCCCGGCGGGTTCAAGCAGATTGTCCACCCGCGGTTCGCCGACCCGGCCACGTCTGGCCTCGAGTTCACTGTTCCGGATCAGACCACGTGGAACATCGTCGTCGAAAAGCCCTGACGTCATCGCGATCCGCTGCACCGGGACTGCCCAACTTCTGTGACTTGGGCGTGACGCCTTTTCGGGGCGGGCAACGATGATGGAGTCGTACATAATCGGTGTATGGAGCGATTCTTTCCCTATGTGATGCGTTCGTTCTGGCACGCAAGGCTGGCCAGCGTGCTGGCCGCTGCATTCGTCGTCTCGGCCCCACCCAGCATCGCTGCCACGGCTGATGAATCCACGGTTGGCATGCCCGATGCGTTTCTGCAGCGGCATTGCCTCCGCTGTCACGACGCCAAGCTGCAGGAGGGACAGTTCCGGCTCGACACCCTGGACCGTGACTTCAACTCGCTGTTCGCCGCCCAGCGGTGGGCCGAGGTGATGACCCGGATCAACGCCAGTGAGATGCCGCCGGAGGAGGAGCCGCGACCGACCACCGACGAGATCGCCGCCGTCGTCGGCTGGATCGACGGCAAGATCGCGGCTGGTGAAGCCGCCCGGATGGCCGCCAGGGGTCCGGTGGCCCATTACCGACTGAGCCGCGAGGAGTATGCCCACACCGTCGAAGACCTGCTCGGTGTGAGATTCGACCCCACGCTTCCCGGAGGACTGATCGAGGACCAGCGGTGGCACGGTTTCGAGCGGATCGGTTCGATGCTTTCGCTGGCACCCGCGAATGTCGACCGCTACTACTCCTCGGCCGAGGAAATCCTGCGGCGGGCCTTCCCTGAAAAAGAGCCCGAAACGCGCACGTGGCGCTATGACGCCCTTCACTTGCTCACCTCGAAACTTAATCCTTCCGATCGCGGCAAGCCAGCCGAGCGGCTCGCCGCCGCGGGGTTCACGAAGGATGATCTCCGCAACCCGATCTGGCCGGGCGGTTCGCTCCCGATCTGGTCCCAGTGGTGGTGGGGCCATGTCCACATGGATCAGCCGTCGGGATGGCAGACTCCGCCCGGGCTGTACCGCGGGAAAATTCAGCTCAGCGGTCTCCCGGGACTCGACGGTCGCGCGCCCCATCTCACTGTGTGGGATGCCCAGACGTTGCGTCCGATCTTCGATCAGGACATCGTCGCGGCGGAAGGCGAGCCGATCGTGGTTGAGTTCGAGCGGTTCGCCTCTTCCCCTGTTTCATCGATCAGCGTCCAAAACGAGGTGCCTGGCAAGTTTCCCAACGCCCACACGAGCCTCGCCACGGCCATCAAAGGCGGGAATCTGTTCACGAGTTCGCGCGACACGCGGCTGCTCAATCCAAAGGGCTACCAGCTCACCACCGGCGATGGCCGCGCCATCCGCCCGCTCCTGCTCGTCGATTGGGTCGAGTGGGAGGGCCCGATCGTGTCTGACGACGATCGCCGGAAGCGGCAGGCCTTCTATCCAGCCGACCTCACGAACACTCGGCAGATTCACGACTGCCTCCGCCGCTTTGCCGAACAGGCCTGGCGGCGTCCCGTGGCCGTAGCGGAGATTGAGCCGTATGCCGGCATTGCCGCAACGGAACGGGAGGCAGGCGAGGCGCCTCGGCAGGCCTACCTGGCGGCGCTCGCCGGCATCTTGGCCTCGAAGAACTTCTACTACCTCGAGGAAGGCTCGCCCACCGAGCGGCGGGACCGCGTCACCGATCACGAATTGGCGAGCCGGCTTTCCTACTTCCTGTGGAGCTCGATGCCGGATGATCCGCTCTTCACCGCCGCTCGCGGTCGCCGGCTCCATGAGCAGGCCGTCCTTGCCGAGCAGTTTTCCAGGATGCTGAGCGACCGAAAGTTTGATCGTTTCGTGACGGGCTTTCCGCGGCAGTGGCTGCAGCTGCACCGCGTGGGCATGTTTCCTCCCGACGTCAAACTCTACCCCCAGTACGATCGGTGGCTCGAGCGGAGCATGGTGTTGGAGACGACCGGTTTTTTTCGTCGCATGGTCGAGGACAACCTTCCGCTACGGGACCTGATCGACAGTGACTGGACGATGCTTAACCCGCGGCTGGCGGAGCATTATGGGCTCGAGCCGCCCACGTCAGGCGAGTTCACGAAGGTGACGCTCCGTCCCGAGGATCACCGTGGCGGCCTGCTCACGCAGGCGGCGATCCTTTCACTCAGCTCCGATGGCACACGGCACCGGCCGGTGCACCGCGGAGTATGGGTGTCGGAGGCCATGTTCGGCTCGACGCCGCCGCCACCGCCGCCAAACGTTGAACCGCTGCCGACGCCCACGGCTGATTCCGAGAAGGCGACGGTCCGCGCCCAAATCACGGCCCACTCGACCAACGCGGCGTGCGCCGCCTGCCATCGCAAAATCGATCCGCTCGGCCTGGCGTTCGACAACTACGATGCGATCGGACGCTGGCGAACGCACGAGAAGCTCGCCGTCGGCAAGGGTGCCGACCCCGCCGTGGATGCCTCGGGTGTGCTCCCCGACGGTCGCGGCTTCGACGGTCCGGACGCCCTGAAGAAGCTGCTCGCGGCCGATATCGACCGGATCGCCGAGGCCTTCGTAGAAAGCCTCGCCACCTACGCCCTCAGACGAACGGTGACAATCGACGATCGCGACGAGATCCGGGCGATCGTCGCGAAAGCCAAGGTCGATGATTACCGAATGCGAACCCTACTTGAAACCTTCGTCCTCTCCGACCTGTTCCAGAAACGCTGAGGTGCTCCATGCACGTGCTTTCTTCCACCCCCCGCGTCAACCGGCGGCATGTGCTGCGTGGGCTCAGCGTGTCGCTGGCCCTGCCGATGCTCGAATGCATGCGATCGGGGGCGGCCGGCTTCTCGGCCACGGCCCGGGCCGCCGAGGCAGGGAAGCGGGTGGCCCGCAGTGTGTTTGTCTATCTGCCGAATGGCGTGAACAACTTCGACTGGCAGATTCGCGGCGCCGGACCGGACTATACGATGTCGAATGCGTTCGCCGTTTTGGAAAAGCATCGGCAGCAGATCACGCCGTTCAGCGGTCTCCATCATCCGCACGGTCTCGGTCACCACCACAATTGCGAGAAGATCTGGCTCACCGGCGCAAGGATCGGCGAGGCTGAGAAAAACACGATCTCGGCCGACCAGTTGATCGCCCAAAAAGCCGCCCACCACACCCGTTTTGCGTCTCTGGAAATCGGAAATGGCCGATCGTTGGCTGTGAGCGCCGATGGTATCACGCTCCCTTCCGAACAGAATCCGGCCACGGTCTTCAAGAGTTTGTTTGCGGAGCCGACAGGCGGCACCGACGCCCAACGCCGACGGCTCGAGCGGAAAGAAAGCATCCTCGACGTGGTGCTGGAGGAGGCCCGTGGCCTCGAGCGGCAGCTCGGATCGGCCGACCGCGGCCGGCTGGACCAATACCTGACGAGTGTTCGTGAGGTGGAGGTGCGGGCGAAGCGGGCCGAAAGCTGGCTCGACACTCCCCGGCCGACAATCGAGCCGGCCGTCGCCGACCGGCTTAACCGTGATGTCAGCCCCGACAAGTTTGGTGACTACCTGAGAACGATGTACGACATCATCGTGCTGGCATTCCAGACCGACGTGACTCGTGTGGCCACGTTCAGCACCGGGTCGGAATCGGTCGCGCCTGCCATCCCTGAAATCGGTATTCGGCAGCAGCGGCACGCCCTTTCCCACCACGGGGGCAACCCGACGCTGTTGGCCGACCTGGCGAAGAGCGACCGGTTCAATCTGGAGCAACTCGGCTATTTTCTCACCAGGCTCGCCGACGTGACGGATGCCGATGGCCCGCTTCTCGACACGTCGATGATCCTCTACGGCAGCGGCATGGCCTACGGCCACAGCCACGGCAATGCCAACCTGCCGCTGGTGCTCGCCGGCGGCTCGGCCCTCGGCCTGAAGCATGGCAGCCACGTCGACTTCAATCTGGCCGCCGGCCACGACTACGAGAAAGATCTGATCGGCATCTGCTTCAAGCCGGTCGATCCGCAGGCTCGCATGAGCAACCTACTGCTCACGATGGCCCAGAAGATGGGCGTCGAGACCGGGTCGTTCAGCGACTCGACCCGCGAACTCACCGAGATCGTGGCCTGAGCAACCGAGGAAAGAGTTGGGGAAGCCTGCCTTCTGAGGCCGACTACAGGAGGCGGGCC
>CALAZQ010000423.1 GCA_937926325.1 uncultured Planctomycetaceae bacterium
CGAGCCGGCGGGCTCCTACTGCGCGAGATAGAGCGGCAGCGGGCTTTCCCGTAGGAGTTGCAGGGCTGTCTCACCGAAGAGTTTGCGGAGCAGCAGGTTCTTGGCTGAGTTGCCCGCCACGATCAGGTCGGCACCCCAGTTCTGGGCATAGGGCACCAGTTCGTGGGAGGGATCGCCCGCGACAAAATCAGTTTCGATACTGCGACCATGGGCCTCGAAGTAGCCCTGCACCGCTTCCAGCCGCCGCTGGCAGGTGGCAGCATCACGCCCAAAGTGAATCACCCGGACCGCGGCGTTGGGGTAGAGCCCCGACTGCACAAAGTGCTTGAAGGTTTTGGCGCTCTCCAGCGAGCCGGAGTAGGCCACCAGCACCCGGCCGATGGGCCGATAGCTATCGGAGACCGCGATAATCGGCCGCACACCGGCGGCCACCAGCCGCTCGAGGCTGTCGGTCGGCTCGGGCACCACGTCATGCTCAAAGAGACCGCTCAAGCCGAATACGCAGAGGTCGTGATACCGCACGAGATCGGCGGCGATTTCAAACGGGTCGCCAGTTCGCTCGCAGGTGCGGTGGGTCACACCGGCCTCACCGCACTTGCTGGCAAACAGTTCGTTGGCCTTGGCAATTTCGGCTGACACCTTCTCCATGCGGTCGTGCCGCAGTTCGGCGGTCAGGGCCTCGACCCCGACGCCGATGGGCCGTGGGCCGGTCCACTCCAGCCGGGTCTGGTCGATCACCGCCAGGCCAAGCAGTTCCGCCCCGTTGGTCTTGGCCAGTTCGACCGCATGACTGACCACCGACTCGGCCGAGCGGCTGGTTCCTAGTCCGACCAGAATGCGTTTGATCATGGGGTTGCGTACTCACTGAGGACGATGCGGACGGGGCCGCACGACGACCATATCACCGCCGCAATAATCATCGCACACTTCCCCCGCGGCGACCACCAGCAGCAGACCAGTCCGGCCAAGGCAGCAGCTTTGCCAGTTCGATCACCGTCACCGGCACGAGGGCAAGCCCGAGCACAAGGCCCCACTCTGCCTCAAGGGCCTGCTCAATCTCAAAGACCGACTGCACCCCCGGCAGCATCACCACTGCCAGTTGCAGCAGGCCCGACAGCAGAATGGCCAGCAGCAGCCAGGGGTTCGAAAAAAAGCCGAGGCCGAAGGCGGTCTGCCGTTCGCTGCGGCAGCCGATGGCAAAGAACAGCTGGGCGAAGGCGGCCACACAGAAGGTGATCGTGCGGGCCTCGGCCTCGCGGCAGGCCTCCCCCTGCCAGGTCAGCCAGAAGGCAACAATTGAGACGGCCGCGACCAAAAGCCCGTGGGCCAGAATCAGCAGCCCCCGCCGCAGCGGAATGACCGGCTCGCGGGGCGGCCGCGGAGCCCGGCTCATGATGTCCCGTTCAGGTGGCTCGAGGCCCAGAGCGAGGGCCGGCAGGCCGTCAGTGACCAGATTGAGCCAGAGAATCTGAATCGCCGCCAGCGGTGCCGGCCAGCCAGCGATTGCCGCGACAAACATCAGGATCACCTCCCCGGCATTGCAGGAGAGCAGATAGTGGATGAACTTCTGGATGTTGTCGTAGATGCCGCGGCCCTCCTCGACCGCGCTGACGATCGAGGCGAAGTTGTCGTCGGTCAGCACCATGTCGGAGGCTTCCTTGGTGACGTCGGTGCCGGTCACCCCCATGGCGATGCCGATGTCGGCCGCCCGCACCGCTGGGGCGTCGTTGACGCCGTCGCCGGTCATCGCCACCACCTCTCCCCGCCGCTGCCAAGCCTTCACGACCCGCAGCTTGTGCTCCGCCGACACGCGGGCATAGACCGCCACTTGGCCCACCGTCTCGACCAGGACATCGTCGTCGAGGCCATCAAGGTCGGCCCCGGTCACAGCCCGATCGCCATCGGCATCGTCCACCAGCCGCAGTTCGCGACCGATCGCCAGGGCGGTCGCCGGATGATCGCCGGTAATCATCACCGGCCGAATGCCGGCTGAGCGGCAGGTCTCGACTGCGGCGCGAACCTCGTCGCGGGGCGGATCGATCATGCCGGCCAGACCAGCAAAGACGAGGTCCGCTTCATCGATGTCGGCGGCAGATGTCGCCGCGGCCGCTGCCTGTCCCTCGGTTGCCGGCAGGTTGTCATGCGGCTCAAGCTCCCGCCAGGCATGGGCCAGCACCCGCAGAGCCCGGTCGGCCATGCCGGCGGCAGTAGCCAGAATCTCCCGGCGGCGGTCGTCGGTCAGGCTGACCACCTCGCCGTTTCGTTGCTCGGCCACACAACGGCCCAGCAGGACCTCGGGGGCCCCCTTGGTGTAGACCAGCGGCCCTGCCTCTCGCCGCACCACCACCGACATCAGCTTCCGTTCGGAGTCGAATGGTTTTTCCAGCAGGATCGGCTCGTCGGCATCGTCCCCGCCGAGGCCCGCCTTGCGGGCGGCCACCACGAGTGCCCCTTCGGTCGGGTCACCCACCACCTGCCAGGTCGCCCCGTCACCGGTCGGCCGGATCGTGGCGTTGTTGCAGCGAAGGGCGATCGAAAGCAGCCGTCGCAGATCAGCGTCGTCGCGGGCCGTCACCGGTGTCGGCTCGCCATCGTCCGGCAGCCGCTTGAAGCTGCCGTGGGGGTCATAGCCCGCGCCACTGACCGCGTAGCGACCCGAAGGTGTCACGAGTTCGCGGACGGTCATTTCATTGCGGGTAAGCGTGCCGGTCTTGTCGGAACAGATCACGGTGACTGACCCGAGCGTCTCCACACTCGGCAGCCGCCGGACCAGTGCGTTGCGGGCGACCATTCGCTGTAGTCCGATCGCCAGCACCAGTGTCACCACCGCCGGTAATCCCTCGGGCACCGCCGCCACCGCCAGGCTGACGGCCCGCATCAGGACTTCCAGCAGGCTGCCGCCGCGGGCGACTTCGAGCAGAAAGATCACGCCCACCACCACGAGGCAGACGATGATGAGCAATCGGCCGAGTTCCCCGAGCCGCCGCTGCAGCGGTGTCATTTCGGGTTCTGATCGCGACAGCAGGCTGGCAATCCGCCCGAGCTCAGTCTGCATGCCGGTCTGGGTCACCACCGCTACGGCATGGCCTGCCGCCACCACCGTGCCAGCATGGACCATTGTCGCCCGGTCCCCCAAGCCCGCCGCCTCCGCCACCGCTGCATCAGCCTGCTTGCCGACCGGCTCAGACTCACCCGTCAGCGCCGACTCGGTCACCCGCAGGCTCGCGGACTTCAGCAGCCGGGCATCGGCCGGCACATTGTCACCCGCTTCGAGTTCGATCCGATCACCCGGCACCAGTTGGTCGGCCGGTAGCGACCGGGTCTCGCCGTCGCGGGTCACCCGGGCCTCGGGGGCTGACAGCTGCTTGAGCGCCGCAAGCGCCTGCCGGGCCCGCTCCTCCTGCAGAAAGCCGATCAGGCCGTTGACCAGCACGATTGCCACGATGGCTGCGGTATCGGCCCACTCGCCGACCAGGCCTGAGATCACCGCCGCAGCCAGCAGGATCAGGATGACGAGGTCTTGAAACTGCCGCAGTAGTTTTCGCCACCACGGCGGCGGCGGTGACTCCTGCAGTTGGTTCGGGCCCAACTCGACCAGCCGGGCGGCTGCCTGCGACTGAGCAAGCCCCGCAGCCGCATCAGTTTCCAGCCGCCGCACCACCTCAGCTGAAGCCAGTGCATGCCAGGCAATGCGGTTGTCGTCAGCCTCCCGGCTACGGTCGTTGGACTGGTTCTCGGCAGGCATTGAGGAAGCTGTTTGTTGAAGGCGGTGACAGAATCCTTCACGACAATTGAGGGCAGTTTATCGACTTCTCGATGGCACCCGCAGAAAGCCCGGAGCGGAAGCGACGGGACCCGCACCAGTAGCAGCCGGCTGGTTCACGACGGCAGATAATAAACCAGCAGCAGGCCGCCGAGCAGCACGAGCAGCATCAGAAAGGCATCGGGCTCGATCAGCGGCAGCCGCCGCTCGGCATGATAGAGCTGGCCGAGGATGGCGATCGCCGTGGCGATGACCACCGCAAAGGCGGTCACCGCATGCGAGGCCGACACCGCCGCAAACAGCGGCCCCTCGTGAAAGGCATCGAGCGGGGCAAACAACACCATGTTGAAGGCATTGCTGCCCAGCGTGTTGCCGATGGCCAGATCAATGGCTCCCAGCCGCACCGCGGTAATCGAGGCCACCAGCTCCGGCAGCGAGGTGCTCACCGCCACCAGCGTCGTGCCGACGAACGTACCGCCCAGCCCTGTCTGCTCGGCCAAGTCGCCCGCCACATGGGCAAGCCTCGGCCCGGTGAGCACCAGCACCACTGCGGCGGCAGCGAAGAGCACCGCCGACCGCCAGAGCGGGCCAGTAGCAGCATGGGGCGGCTCTTCGGTGGCTGCTTCCGCCCGGGCCTCAGCCGCGAGCCGAGCCGAAATCCGCTGATCGATGAAGATCATCCGCGCCCCCAGCAGATAGGCCAACAGAATGGCCCACGACCAGCCACTCACGCCCAGCAGCGTCACCTCGGGCAGTCTGCCTGCTGTCAACACGGCAAGGCCGGCCAGCGAGGTCAGGGCGATGCCAAGGGTCGCCGAGAGGGCATGCGAGGCAGCCTCACGCGAGAGCATCCCTCGGCCAGAACGGATGGTCAGATCAACCCCGGCGAGGATCAGCAGGTTCATCAGGCTACTGCCAAAAAGGTCGCCGGCTGCCAGGTCAGTCAGGCCGGCCCGCACGGCGGCGATGTCGACCGACAGTTCGGGCAGCGAGGTCACTGCGGCCAGCATCAGGCTGCCGATCAGCAGCCGGCCCAGACCGGTGAACTCAGCAATCGCATCAGCGGACCGGGCGAGCAGCGAGCCGGCCACGGCCACGATAACTGCGAGCAGCAGAAACTCTCCGAAGAGCATTGGACGGCTCCGTTTCCTCGGGGCTGCTGCAGCATTGGTCTACCCACCGTTACGCCGCCGCCGGAACGAGACCAGCTGGTCGGCCTGTCGACGGATGTCGCTGTCGCTGAGCGGCTTGGCCAGGATCAGCCCGGCAATGAACCCAGCCACATGGGCAGAATAGGCCACACCACCGCCGGTGTCCGAAAAGCCGAGGACGATCTGCATCAAAAAATAGATGCCCACCGCCACATAGCCAGGGACATCCATGATGATCCGCAGCAGGATCACGCTGACCCGCCGGTTGGGGTGAAGCACGAGATAGCCCCCGAGCACCCCGGAAATCGCCCCCGACGCCCCCAGGCAGGGTGTCAGCGCCTCCTCGCCCTGGGCGTTGAGAAAGACAAACGCCAGCGAGGCGAGCACGCCACTGGCGAGATAGAAGATGATGTACCGCCAGTGGCCCATGTCGTCCTCGACGTTGTCGCCGAAGATGAACAGAAACCACATGTTGCCCAGCAGGTGCATCCAGCTGCCATGCAGAAAGATGC
>CALAZQ010000424.1 GCA_937926325.1 uncultured Planctomycetaceae bacterium
AGCCCGCCCTGCGACTCTCGGTAGGCCTTCGGCGAGCAGCCAACCTTCTGCCGAAAGAGTTTGGAAAAGTGGTAGGGATTCTTGAAGCCGAGCACCACGGCGACCTGTTTGATTGAGAGCGTCGAGTCACGCAGCATTTCGGCCGCCCGGCGGATCGTGATTTCGAGCCGATACCGGTAGGGGCTCTGGCCGGTCTGCTGCTTGAAGACCCGAAAGAACTGGGCCCGGCTCACCGAAAACTGTTCGATCACATCCTCGACGACGGCCCCGGTGCCGGGAGCTTCCTCAAGCAGCAGGCAGGCCCGCCGGACCAGCTCTTCGACCCGCGGCACCCGCCGCTGTGACAGTGACGCCACTTCCAGTCGCGCAAGGATTTCAAGCGCGCGGGCGCTGGCCACCCGCCGAGCCGCGAGCATGTCACCCCGTAGCACGTCGAGCAGCCCCCGGATGCACTCGACAATTCCCTCGTCAAGCGCGGCCTGCACGACGGCCCGCTCCGGAGTGAACCGACCTGCGGCCACCAACCGGTCGGCGGTCTGACCGCGAAAGTGAATCCAATAGATTCCCCAGCCCACGGCCGGCAGGGGACGGTAGCGGTGCCGCACGCCGGGGAAAAGCAGGGCGGCGTCGCCTGCAGTGAGTTCGACCGCACCGATGCGATCAGCGTCGAACTCGCCCCGGCCGTGGGCAACATAGACAATTGCATATTCATCCAGCACTCGTCCGTCAGCCCAGCGGTAGGCATGACCGGGCGGATGGTGCCGGCGGGGAATGGGATCGCCACCGGGGCCAACCGGTTGGAAACCAGCACCGGTCACCTGCAAACCCCATGCATCATCGGCCTGGAGCGGCGGCAGGTAACGAAAAAACTCGGCTGCTGACTGCATTGTTCACCCCGACCAAAAACCGTTCATCGAGCCGACTACGGCGGCCCTTTAAAACCCGGTTGAGACAAATCGATATTTTACCGCACTTTTCGGCATTGCGAAACAATGCTTCGCGCAGATGATCAAAATTGAGCTCGAAGGATTTCGCCGGCATCGCGTTTCCACCGGCCGGCCGCAACACTGAGGGCGGCGGGATGGCGTCTGGATGCGTTGCCTTCGGCGTATACGAAGGGGCATTTGCAGATGAAGATGGCAGCAAACCGCCGCACAGTGTTGGCCGGCCTGGCAGCTTTGCCGGTGACCGCGTTCCGCCCGATCGCAGCCCGGGCGGAGCCCCCGGCTGCTCCTGCCTCTGCCACGGCTGGCTGCCTGCCACCCCCGCCTGAGACAGAGCGCAAACTGCTGTTCTCCTGCAAATACGGCATGACCAAAGGCCCCACCCTCGAGGCCCGGCTGACCGCCGCCCGTGAAGCCGGCATGGATGGCGTCGATTTTGATGCGGCTGCCGGCGTAACCCCGGAAGAGCTTCGCCAGGCTGCCGCTTCCACTGGCGTGTTCATTCACAACGCCATCAATCACGCCCACTGGCAGCAGCGGCTCACCAGCCCGGACGAGGCCATGCGGGCAACGGCTGTGGCCAATCTTGAACACTGCATTCGGGTCTCCCATGCCGCCGGCGGCAATGGCGTGCTGATTGTGCCGGGCAAGGCTGATGACGGCCCTGCCGGCCCCGATCTGGCTCGAGAGGCGATCCAGTCAGTGATTCCACTGGCAGCCCGGCTGGGACAGCGGATCCTGTTCGAAAACGTCTGGAACGGCATGTTCTACGAGCCTGATGGTCCCCGGACGCAATCGGCCAAGCCCTTCGCCGACTACATCGATAGTTTCCAGAGCCCCTGGGTGGGCGCCTTCTTCGATCTCGGGAACCATGCCCGTTATGGCGACGTCGCCGGCTGGGTGCGAGAACTCGGCCCCCGGATCGTGAAACTCGATATCAAAGGCTATTCCAACGCTCGGGCCGACAAGGATGGCCCTTGGAAAGGCTTTGTCGACATCACTGCCGGTGACATCGACTGGGCCTCTGTCCGGGCCGCCCTGCGTGAGATCGGCTTCACCGGCTGGGTCTCAGCCGAAGTGGGTGGCGGCGACGTCGCTCGCCTCAAAATTGTCCTCGATCAGATGCAACAGGCGTTGCTCGGCTGATCGGCTTTCTGTCTCTGCATCACCCCTTTGGAGAATCGTCTCATGGCCTCCTTCCCCACCATTGATCAGCCGAACCGTCGCGGCTTCCTCGCCGCTGGCACCGCCGCCTCGCTCGCTGCCGGCACCATGGTGCATTCGTCCCGGGCGACCGCGGCCGAAAGCGAGGAACTGCGACTGGCCGTAATTGGCTGTGGCGGGCGGGGCAGCGGGGCGATCAGAGACTCGCTCTCAATCAATGACGGCGTGAAACTGGTGGCGGCGGCCGATCTCGAGATGGCCGCCTGTACCCGCCTGGTCAAAATGATGGCTCAGCAGTTCCCGGACAAGGTCGCCGTGGCTGAAGGGAACCTCTTCGCCGGCCTTGGTGCCTACCAGCGTGTACTCGACGACCCGGAGGTTGATGTGGTTCTGCTCACAACCTCCCCCGGCTTCCGACCACGCATGATCAAGGCAGCCGTCGAGGCGGGCAAGCATGTCTTCGCTGAGAAGCCCGTCTGCGTCGATACGGCTGGCTATCACACCTGCCTCGCGGCCGACGAACTGGCCCGCCAGAAGGGCACCGCCATCGTGACCGGCACCCAGTACCGCCGGCAGGTCAACTACATCGCCGCCATCGAGCAGATTCGGCAGGGAGCCATCGGGGACATCGTCAATGTTACGGCCCGGTACTGTAGCGGTGGCATCTGGTACCGGCCCCGTACAGAGGGCATGAGTGACGTGCAGTACCAGCTGAACAACTGGATGCACTTCATCTGGCTCAGCGGCGACCAGATCGCCGAACAGGCGGTTCACAACATCGACACCTTCAACTGGGTAATGGGAACAAACCCCGTTTCGGCCTACGGCTCCGGCGGCCGCTTCACCCGTCCCGACGACAGCGAGATGTGGGACAACGTCTCGGTTGACTACGACTATCCCGACGGCCGCACGGTCTCATTCATGTGCCGGCAGATCCCCGGCACCAAGGCCGACGTCAACAACCTGGTCTACGGCACCGAGGGCACCTGCCAGATCGGGGCCAGCAATGCCGGCTCGCGTATCTTCGACCGCAGCGGCAAAAAGGTCTGGGAGATGGCCGGCAAGATCTCCGACGCCTACCGGCAGGAACACAAGGACCTCATCGATTCAATCCGGGCCGGCAAGCCGATTGTTGAACTCAAGCAGACCGCCGACAGCTCGATGGTCGCCATCCTCGGCCGCACCGCGGCCTACACCGGCCAGCGGGTCACCTGGAACTTCATGACGAAGGATTCGCAGCTTGACCTGTTCCCCAAAAACCTCGACTGGAACGGGACCCTTGAATCACCAGGTTTCGCGGTCCCCGGTCGCACCAAACTGGTCTAGCGGACTTTCAAAGGACCTTCGACACAGGATGCCCCGGTTCACAAACGGGAAAACCGGGGCTTTCTCGGGTTTGAACGGCTGTAAAAGTCTATGAAGACCTTCCCACGGACTGTTGGCAGAGCCCGATCGAGTCCCGTGCGCCGACGTCGCGGCTTGCAGAGGCTTATTCGTCAGCCGCGGCGTCAACCTCGGCAAGGATTTCCTCTGAGATTTTGGCGACCCGCCGCGGCTGCCGAAAGACTTTTTCAATCCGGGTGAGCCCCTCAGCAAGGATGCCGCCAACCGCTGGATTCTCAGCGACAACCGCATCCCGCAGTGAGGGAAACCCGATAATTTCGCTACCGACCGCCTCACCGGCGGCGTAACCCTGCAGCAGATTCTTCACCTGTGTGATCGGGGTTTCCTGCTTGACAGGAATCACTCGTTCCCGCACGCCAGAACCACAGCCCGCGAGAAGACCGAGTAGCAGTGCGGCCGTCCACCTGGACACCCGGCTCAACTTCATCCACCCGACAGATTCAAGCATCTCAGCTTTCCTGCCGCCAATCGGCGACTTTTCCTTCGACTGTCGACTGAAAGACGCTTAGTCACCGACCACTTGGCCGTCGTTGCGACTTCCCAACCGCTGATAGGTCGTCAAATTGACATTATCGTTGATAAACCGAGTCGACCCATCGCACATGGCCGCGACCACGCCACCGGCATGGTAGCTGCGGGCCGGAAAGATGCCGTTGACGCCGATAATCCAGGCGGAGTTCGCGGCAGCCGTGCTGGTCGGATAGGCCCAGTTCGGCGGGGCGACGGTGTTGTAGCAGGACCAGAGCCAAGCAGAGCAGGCCCAGTTGTCGCCCATCGTGCTCTCGTGGCCGCTCGCCGCACCGGCGTTCATGGCGTTTTCGGCGGCCAGACCGACCGCATCAATCTGCGACTGCGGCGGCATCACCGGCGTGGTTACCGCCGAGATCGCTATGCTGTTGAGCATGTCGCGGGGATAGGTAAAGGCGGCTCCGCTGCCATCTCCGGGGATGATCTCACTGGCGAGGATCGTCTTGCTTAAACCGTCAGTGATTTCGGTGAATGGCGTTTCGGTCTTCCGCTGGATTGGCCCATTCATCGCTGAGGAATCCCAGTAGGTCGTTGAGCCCATGTTCCAGGCAATGTTGGTTGTCGGCTTATTCGGGTAAGGCGGCGACGAAGGGCACCGCCAAGAGGGAATCTGCTTATTGACAACCTGCCCATTCTGGTTGCCGGTGGTTCCTGGCGGATCATGGGTGGCGTTTGCCCCCCAAAGCCAGCAGTCGAACCGAAATCGATCAAAGAGAGCGACTTCCTCCGCGTAAGGCAGCATGGTGACATGAGCCGACGGCAGATAGAGCGCGTTAGACTGCCACCACATTCCGTTGTCGCACGGCTTTGAACCTGGCGGGAACCGAGGCGTTGCCTGAACACTCGCATAATTGTGGGCCGCTAGCCCCATCTGCTTGAAGTTGTTGGTGCAGGAAGCCCGCCGAGCAGCCTCGCGGGCCTGCTGAACCGCCGGTAAAAGCAGCCCGACCAGCACCCCGATGATGGCGATCACCACCAGCAGTTCAATGAGCGTGAAGCCCCCTGGCTTCGAGATTTGTAGAGGCTTCATACCCAACCCCAACTGTTGAAGTTTCACCACCTAAAAACCCACGCCGAGGGGCGAATCCATCCCCTCAACATTTTAGAGGATAAGCTGAAATCATATTGAGGAGCAAGTGTATTCAGGCCGGGTCTTGAACATTCGAGACGGCGTGAGCCAGGGCGGTCCGCACAAAGAAGGGGGCAGCGATCTTCGCTTCCGACAGCAGCGTGTAGTCGTCCGAAACGGCGTGAATCCGCCGGGCCAGTTCCGGGTCGAAGCAGCGGAGCACCAGCCGCAGTGGTCGCTCCGATCGCCGGCCCTCAACCGTCCCCTGGGCGGTCAGGCCAATCTCAAGGTTCAACGCATCGTTGGAAGTGCAGGCAATCA
>CALAZQ010000425.1 GCA_937926325.1 uncultured Planctomycetaceae bacterium
CGAGGCCGTGCCCCAAGCCTGCGGGGGCCAGGGTCTGCACCCGCATACCAACCTCGTTCTCACCTGGCACGGCACGACGCCGTGCCCCAAGCCTGCGGGGGCCAGGGATGGCCCCGCAGGCGTAAAGCTAGTGCCGGAACAAAAACTCCCGGCTACTCAGCAACGACCAATACATGTCTTCAACCAGTTCCCGCCGCTGCTCCGGCTCGGCTGCCGTGAGCATCTCGACAAACTGCTTTTTCTCTTCCTCCCGCGGCGGCCGGCTCAGCGTCCGCAGCCAGGCCTCTTCAACAATCGCGTCCGGCTCGGGCTCGGTCGCCAACAGCTGCGTCACCCAGCCCTGCTTGGCCGCCAGCTTGTCGTTGATGGTCGAACCGTTGGCCAGGTGCAGCACCTGCACGAGGCTCGGCTGATTCGACCGCTCGCACTCACAGGTGATCTCCCGGGCATTGCGGCCGAAGGTCTTGAGGAAATAGTTTTTCACAGCCGAATCAGCCAGCTCGAGGGCGCGGGTGCCAGCCGCATAGTCCTTCACCTTCTGGGTCGAACCATCGGCCAGCACGATCTCGGTGTAACTGTCCCGAACTCCGGTGACATCACTGATGGCATCGGCCAGAACCTCGGCCATCAGCCGCTTGGGATAGGTGCGGGCGAACCACTTGGTGTCTGTCTGGTTGGTCGGTAGCGGTACGCTCGACCGTCGGTAGGTTTCCGACAGCAGAATCAGCCGCATCAAAGCCTTGAGGTCATAGTGATGTTCAATGGTGAAGTCACAGAGGGCCGCCAGCAACGGCTCGTTACTGGCCGGGTTGCTGGCCCGCAGGTCATCGACGGGATTGACCAAGCCGATGCCAAAAAAGTTGGCCCAGACCCGGTTGACGATCGACCGGGTGAAATACGGGTTCGCCGGGTCGGTCAGCCAAGCGGCCAAGGCGTGCCGCCGGTCGTCCGGCGCGGCCGGATCAAGCGGCTCACCGTCGAGGGCCGCCGGCGGCTGGGGCCTGCCGGTCCGGGGCTGCAGCAGATCGCCGCGGGGCGTGACAAACACCGTTCGCTTCCCGTCACCGCTACGGGCATCGCCCCCCCAACCCTTGGCCCGGACCCGGGCAAAGAGATTGGCAAAGGCGTAGTACTGGTCGTTGGTCCATTTCTCAAGCGGATGGTTGTGGCACTTGGCACAGTTGATCGATAGCGACAGGAACGCCTGGCTGGTGTTCTCGGCCATCGTCTCCGGATCTTGATGGACCGAAAAAAAATTGGTCGCCCCGTTGTCGGTATTTGATCCGGTGGCAGTGACCACCTGCCGCACCATCTCATCCCAGGGCGTGTTTTCCGCCACCCGGTCACGGATCCAACTGGCATAGGCCTGCACGGCCGCGGGCCGCAATTTGCGGCCGGTAACCAGAAAGACATCGCTCCAGCGATAGGTCCAATAGTCGACAAATTCCGGCCGGGCCAGCAGCAGATCGACCAGCCGCTGCCGCTTCTGTGGTGCGGTATCGGCCAGATAGTGGCGAACCTCCTCGACTGTCGGCAGCCGACCGATGGTGTCGAGAAAGGCCCGCCGGAGGAAGGTGCCATCATCGCAGGCAGGTGAGGGCTCGAGCCGCAGCTGGCCAAGCTGCCTCAGCACATGGTCGTCGATCAAGTTCGCCCGTGGAGCCTCGGCAAAGACGGCCGGCGGCAGGTCGTGCTCGAACGGGGCGATCACTCGGGCAACGGCGATCTGGGAGGAAAACCAGGCGGTCACCGCTCCAGCCCCATGGCCGATCAGCTCCGCCTCACCGTTACTGCTGACCGTGGCAACGGTGGCATCGGTTGAGGTGAACTTGGCCCAGCGGGTGACGTCACGGGTGGAGCCGTCGCTGTAGCGGGCCGTCACCCGGAACGAGACCTTGTCGCCCTGTTTCCCGACGGCCTCGGCCGGCTCGAGCTCGATGCCCGCCAGCGTCTTCTCATCCTGTTTTGGCCCCGGGCAGCCGGCGGCGATCCAGGCGGCCAGCAGGTTGTAGTCGTCGCCCTCGAGGTCGAGCCGCTTCCCGCCTTTGTGAGCCACGGCCGTGGTCGGTTTGGTCAGCAGCAGGCTGGCACCCGGCTCGGCAAAGTCGATCCGCCGGCCCCGGGCGTCGCGGGTGATCGTCAGGTAGTCACTGGCCGGGTCATAGCCGAACAGCGACAGTCGGAAGCCCCCCTTCCCGGCAAGGGCCCCGTGGCAGCCGCCACCGTTGCAGCCCGCCTTCGACAGAATCGGGATGACATCGAGGTTGAAGCTGACCGGGTCAGCCGGCTCTGCGCTGACTGGTTCCGGGCCGCTGCACCAGAGGCCGAGCAGCAGCAACGGCAGGCAGCGTGAAACGAGGCGACGAAGCATGAGGCAAAACTCCCTGCGAACCCCAACAACCCAGCCGGACAATCAGGCGAACAGTTCGTGGATCGGCTCGGTTCCAAAGTCGGTCAGCGCGAAGGGCCGTCCGGCCGGACCGGGCAGGTGGTCGGTATGGTCAAGGCCGAGGCTGTGGAAAATAGTGGCGACCAGATCGCCGGGGCCGACTGGCCGCTCGGCCGGAAACCCGCCGATGGTGTCGCTGGCTCCGACCACCCGCCCCCCCTGCACGCCGCCGCCGGCGAACGAGCAGGTGAAGCACTGCGGCCAGTGGTCGCGGCCGCCGGCGGGGTTGACCTTCGGCGTGCGGCCAAACTCCGACAGCCCGGCCACCAGGGTGTCGTCGAGCATGCCCCGCTGGGCGAGATCTTCGATCAGGGCCGAATAGGCCTGGTCGTACATCGGGCAGACGATCTCCTTCATGCCGGCGATCGAGGTGAAGGGCTTTGAGCCGTGGATGTCCCAGGTGGTCTCCCCGAAGACCGTCAGGAAAGTGTTGATGGTGATGAAGCGGACACCGCTTTCGACCAGGCGGCGGGCGAGCAGGCAGCACTGGCCGAACCGGTTCATGCCGTATCGCTCACGGACGGCCGTGGGCTCCTTCGACAGATCAAAGGCCTCCCGAGCCTGGGTGCTGGTCATGAGCCGGTAGGCGGCTTGAAAGTTCTCATCGAGCAGCCGGGCATCTTCGCTCGCCTCGAAGGCTTTGGTGGTCTCTTCGACAATCGCCCGCATCTTCCGGCGGCGGTCGAGTCGGGCGACGCTGATCTGATCCGGCGGCAGTAGGTCGGGTACCCGAAACTTCGGCTTCGAGGGATCGGCCATCAGCGCGAAGGGGTCATGGGCCTTGCCGAGAAAGCCGCCGGCCTGGCCATTGGGCAGATTGCCGCCGCCGCGGCCCATCAACTCTGGCAGCACCACAAAGGCGGGCAGGTCGCTGCGGCGGCCGAGCAGGTATGACGCGACACTGCCGGCGTGGGGCGTCTGGATGCCGCCGGAGAACCGGCGACCGGTCTGCAGCATCTGCCAGCCGGCATCGTGCACCGCCGCCCCATCATGCCGGCAGGATCGCACCAGCGAAAACTGATCGGCAACCGCAGCATGCTGCGGCAGCAGTTCCGACACCTCAAAGGCATCGGTCTTGGTCCGGATCGGCTTGAACGGGCCCCGAATCTCGGTCGGGGCGTCGGGCTTCATATCCCAGAGGTCGATGTGACTCGGGCCCCCGAGGTTGAAGATCATGATGCACGAGCGGTTTTCGCAGCCGGGCCGCACCCGCCCCTCGGCCGAAGCCCGGGCATACTGCGGCAGCGATAAGCCGATCGCCGACAGCCCGCCAACATGCAGGAAGTCTCGCCGGGACGGGCCCGGTCCACAGAGCAGCGCACGGTTTCGCGAGCTACGAAATTCGAACATCTGGTTCCTCCGAATCCCTGCGTGGCGGATGCCAGCCGTCGAGGCGATCGGCCGCGATCGGTCCCTGCAGACGATGATGCCTGCCAAAGTACATAGGAAAAATAGCTTGGTTCCACCTTGAAGGCTAGAACCAAAGCTGCTACTTTTTGTAAAATTAACGCAGGCGACGCGAAGACTCGCGAGCCCGGCCGCCGGCGGTTCAGCAATGCCACTTTTCCGCGAATGTGCAAAAAAATTCGAACAATCGCAACTTTTGGCTTTATTCGACGCCCTGCCCGACACCTCCTTTTTTGTAAAGGATCGGCAGAGTCGCTTCATTCAGGCCAATCGCACCTTTCTGCGGCTGCATGGCTGCCGCGACACCGCTGAAATTGTCGGCAAGTGTGACTTCGACTTTCATCCGCCGGCGCTCGCCGCTGAATATGTCGCCGAGGACCGTCGGGTGCTCGACTCGGGTCAGCCGGTCCGGGATCAGGCCTGGCTTGTTCCGCACCACAGCGGCATGCCCCGCTGGTACCTGGGCACCAAGATTCCGCTGGTGGGAGATGAGGGCACCGTGGTCGGTCTGGCCGGCATCCTGCGGCCGATCGACCAGCCCGGGTACGCCCCCCACGACTACCAGCGGCTGACACCGGCCCTCGAGCATGCGGTGAAACACTGCCGCAAAACGGTGAGCGTGCCGGCGATGGCCAAGCGGGCGGGGCTTTCCACCAGTCAGCTGCAGCGGGAGTTCCGCCGGCTGTTCCGGATGAGCCCCAGTGAGTACGTGATGCGGCTGCGGCTGCAACTGGCCCGCCGGCAGCTGACTGAGTCAAACGATGCGGTCGGCACGATTGCTCAGGCCTGTGGCTTCTATGACCAGAGCCACTTCACCCGGGCCTTCAAAAAGTACACCGGCCTCACCCCCCTGGCCTATCGACGGCAGGCCTGGCAAGGCTGACTGTCCGTAAAAACGTCACCGGTCGCTGCTCCATTTCGTCTTATCCGTCATCCGTCATCATGAGGCAGGACGCCGACTCAGTTTCGAAATGATCGTGTTGCGAACGACCTGCCGGAGCGAAAGCCGAAAGCTGCCGTGCGCATGGCGTGGCATGGTATTCTCTGGACAATGCTTCCCCCGCGAGGAAGTCATGTCATGCAGACACCGCTTGAATTCCTTGATCTCTTTCGTGCCGAGCTTCGTGCGGCGGGCATCCGGTTTGCCATCACCAGCGGTATGGCGTGCATTCGGTACGGCCTTCAGCAAACCACGAAAGACTCCGACTGGATCGTGTCTGCTGCAGAGCTCCGACAACTCCGCGGGCTACTGGAGCAATGCGAGCACCGCCTGCCCCCATGGGTCGTGCAGTACCGGCCGATTTTCGGGGCACCATTTGAGGCAGCATGGCTCAAGGGGGGATGGTCGACGCATATTTTCATCCGCACCGTCGGAGGCGGGCCCGATCATCACCTCGACTTTTTCTGCCAGCCGCCGCGAGTATTAGTGTGGCGTCATGATTCCGAAGAAGCAGACTTCGCTGACCGTGACACGGTCACCCGAATGAAGAAAACCGATCGCGACAAAGACTGGCCGATCGTCGGGGGACTCGCGGCCCAGGCGTTCGCCCGCGGTGAACCAGCCGCTCTTCTGCATCTCCGCGATGCTTCACTGCTCCGCCGCGCTTGGTCACTGGCGGTTGCAACCCAGCAGGCTCAGGCGGTCGCTGCTCGGCCGTTGCTCTCGCAAATCGATGCCGTTACCGATGATCTTCAACTCGAATCTCTACTGCGAGCGGAACGACTGGTCTGGGAGGCGGTCAACCGTCGCCGCCATGTCGTCTATCAGGAAGCTTGGAAAGCCTGGTATCGGCGCTGGCAGGCGAGCAGCGATTGGCCGTGGCCGGTTTCTGGGCCCTTTGCGGAGCAGCATGAGCGGATTACGAATGCGGCTCATGCGCATGGCCTTCCGGCTGCGCCGCTGGGAGGCGCCGTTCGCGAGGGGGTGTACAGAGCCGGCTGCCGTGATGCCGCGGTGCTGGCTAACATGGAGGTAGAGCGGTTGGCAGCCATCACTCCACCGATTGAGGAGGTGCTTCCGTGACCTCACCTCACGAGCAGCCAGACGCCGGGTCCGACGGCTATCCGGAATGGTATTACGAACTCCTTGCGCGAACGATGGGCGCGGCCAAGGCCGACTGGGCCCGGCTCCCCCGCCACGAACGCGAGGCGGAACTCACGCTTCTGCATCGCAGCTTCGACACGCCCGATGACCTGTCAGTGTGGCCGGCGGAGTTAGACGGCGGAGCAGAGCGGCCCTAGCTGACCGCGGAAAAAGTCATCCGCGGCTGAGCGGTCGCTCAAAATGAGCCGACCGCGAGAAAAAGCCGATCTTCGCGAAGCCAAACAGCCGCGACGGATCAAGGTAGTGCAGGCCCTTCAGGGCCCACGAATTGCCTGTGGACACATGCCGTGGGTGGCCTTTTGCCCAGACAACTAGAGAATCGCCAGGGGGTTGCGGCGTTCTTCCAGCGTGCCGCGGGTGACGCCGACGCGGTTGGCCGCCTGCAACCCGGCCCAGACCTCGCGACCGGTGACGCGACCGGCCAGCAGATCGCGGTAGGCGGCAATGATCTGAGCCGCCTCATCCGCGGACTCCTCCAGCAGCTCGATCCGCAGGTGACCAAGGCCACTGGCCCGCAGCTGCCCCACCGCCTCGGCGCCGCTCTGGGCCACGGCGTTAAAGAGCGTGTTGCGGCAGCCGACGTCGGCCGTCAATGGATGCTCCACCCCAAGCCGGTCCCGCAGGTGCACCGCGTGATCATCACAGGGCCGGCCGCAGTTGGTCTTGTTGGTGCCGGGGGAGAGCACGGCGCAGAAGACGCAGTGCTCCATGTGAAACATCGGCATGTGCTGGTGGATGACCACCTCTAGTCGGCTGGCCGCGACAGCGGCGACCAGCTCGAGCAACTGCTCGCGGTTACAGTCGTACGAGACCGCCAGCCGCTGACACCCGTTTTTGAGGTAATACTCGGCCGACAGTGGGTTGGTGACGTTGAGTGAAAAATCGCCCATCACCGGGATGCCCTGGTCCCGGAAGTACTCCAGGCCACTGAAGTTCCGCACCAGCACGCCGTCCGGCTCGTGGCGAGCCATTGCCGCAAACACGCCAAGCTCACCCGGCTTTTGAATGCGTGGCGTGGCCAGCAGCAGCCGGGCAGCCCATGCCCGGCTTACGGCAACGGCCTCGCGGTACTGCCGAATGTCGGCAAAGTCAGCGATCAGGCTTTGCTGGCCCAGCTCGAGCACCGCCTCCAGCTGGGCCAGCGACCGCACCAAGACATGCAGGCTAGGCTCAGCGGCACTGTCGGGCCCCGGCTGCCGCCGTGCTGTCGGCCGCTGCTCTGGCAGCAGCTGGGCCAGCACCG
>CALAZQ010000426.1 GCA_937926325.1 uncultured Planctomycetaceae bacterium
GCGAAGGTGACCGGCTGTGAACGTGGTCGATTCGTCCGGGTGGCTGGAATACTTCGCCGGAGGACGCCATGCCCGCGCGCTCGAGCCGGCTCTCGAGGATATCGAGTCGCTCATCGTACCCGCCGTCTCGGTCTACGAGGTGTTCAAGGTTCTGCTTCGCGAGGCTGGCGAGGAGGCGGCTATCCAGGGCGTTGCGGCCATGCAGCGCGGCCGGATCATCGACCTCACCGTGCAGCGAGCCCTCGACGCCGCCGCCCTGAGCTTGCGGCACTCGCTCCCTATGGCCGACAGCATCATCCTGGCAGCGGCCCGAGAGCACGGCGCCACGGTCTGGACGCTCGACGATGACTTCAGCGGCTTTGCCGATGTGCGGTACTTTGCCAAAAAGTAACCGCCTCAAACCGCCGCGTCGCACATGCTTGGTTTTGATCTCCCGGGCGAATAGGCTTGAGCGGCCAACCGTGTGGGAGTTTCAGAGCCGCTGCAAAGCGTACCGACACCTTTCTGGAGCATTCTGGCAGGGCCGATCCGCCGCGGCCTGGTGCCGGCAGGGCTCTGCCTGGTGGCTGTGCTCACGGCCGGCTCTGCCTCAGCGGTTCCACTGTTTGACGGCACGACGTTCGCTGGCTGGGAGGGCGACACAGGCGGCGTCTGGCGGATCGCCGACGGCGAGATCGTGGCCGGCTCGCTGGAAAAGAAGCAGCCGAAAAACGACTTCCTCTGCACGACCAGGCGGTATGGCAACTTCGAGCTCCGACTCAAGATCAAGCTGGCCGGCACCGAGGGCTTCGTCAACTCAGGCATCCAGTTTCGTAGCGAGCGGATTCCCGGCAGCCACGAGGTGATCGGCTACCAGGCCGACTTCGGGCACGGCTACGACGGGGCGCTCTACGACGAGTCGCGGCGGAAGCGGATGCTGGCCCAGCCGTCGCCGGACGTGCTGCAGAAGGTTTCGCGGCCGGGGGAATGGCACGACTACCGGATTCGGGCCGAGGGGCCGCGGGTGCAACTCTGGGTCAATGGCATCCAGACGGTCGACTACACCCTCGCCGAAGGGATGGTTCCCGATCTCCGCGCGGGGCTGTTTCAGCGGTCGGCCTCGGCGATGGAGGCGGTGGCCGAGCACTATCAGATCCCGACGGTGCACGTCGGGGTCGAGGTGGCCCGGCGGCTGGCGGACGGCACGCTCATCTTCAAGGGAGAGAAGCCCGTGGGTTTTGATCCGGCTGCCCAGCCGATGCTGTTTTCGACCGACGGCGTTCATCCCCTCGTCGAAACCGGTCATCGTCTCTACGCCGAGGTCTTGGCTCGGTCGCTGGAGCAGTTGGAGCAGGCGGGCGGAGATGCCGGGACTCACGAAATGCCGGCTCCGCTCCGCGTTGACCATTGGGAACAGGCCGGGCTCGTGCCGATCACCGCGGCGATGGTCAGTGGCGGCTGGCAGCGGGTCGGGCCCGAGGATGATCCTCTGGCCAAGCGGTTTGGAAACCGGATGCCGGTGCTCTGGCGAGCCGATGCGGCGGGGGCGACGCTCCGATTTCGGGTGCGGATTCCCGACGTGGTGGGCGTACCGGGGCGGCAGGTTGCCATCTATGACCTGATCGGGCCTGGGGGCGGGCTGGTCAGTGTGTGTGTCGACGACGGGCCGGCAAAGCAGGTGGCCAGGATCGACGGGTATTGCACGTATTGGCGGATCGCGACCTTGTCGCTCGGGCTCTTGCCCGCCGGCGAACACGAGGTGACGGTCACGCTCACGGGCGAGTCACCCAAGAAACGCGAGATTCTCTTCGAGC
>CALAZQ010000427.1 GCA_937926325.1 uncultured Planctomycetaceae bacterium
GGCCACGGATGGCTTTTTCCACAGACAGCTAGCGTAGGTTGTAATGTCGTCGTGCGGGCTTGGAAAGCCGAAGTCGGCATTTCCAGGCCCCCCGCAGTGGGATAACCGCTAAGACCGGCACCTGTCGCAGATTCAGACGGTGCTCGGCTGGGCCGCAGCGGGAACCGCCGCCGACAGGCTGTAGACCGTCCGCCGGGGCTGGGAATCGTCCCGCCGCGGCGGGTTGAGTACCGACCAGAGCCGGCGCATTTCGGCCCGCACGCGGGCATCGAGGGCCTCTCCGTGAGGCCGCCGGTCGGCAAGGTTGTATCGCTCCAACTCCAGCCGGGCCGTCAGGCTGGTCCGCTCGCCAACCATGCCGCTGGCCTTCACTTTCGTGCGGGTGGCATCCTGCGAGACCACCTCGGCCCGCACCGTCAGAACCCGGCCCGGCTCAACGAAATCGCCATATTTGACGTTCCGGGCGGCCCGAAGCACCACGATGCTGTGGGCGAAGTCTTCGCCAAGCCGGATGGTCCAGGCCGCTGCCTGCGTCATCGCCTCGAGCATGAAGACGCCGGGGAGCACGGGAAACCGGGGAAAATGGTCGCCAAGATATTCCTCCGACAGTGATACCGCCTTGACAGCGGTGATGCTCTTGCCGGGGTCGATGTCGGTGATTCGATCTAGCAAGGTGAACCGCATGGTCGTTCCGCGTTCGAGATGGCCGTCGGCGTTTCGCAACAGTTTCCGAGACTGTCGTACCGAGTTCGCGAGTATAGGTGCTGGCCCTTTCCGAACAACCGAACAACCGCCGTTTTGACCGGCTTTTCGCCTGTTCTGCCAGCCTGACAGTTGCCAGGATTCATCCGACCGTCAAGGTCGCTCAGGCGGCTGCCCCGAGGAACTGCGGACCGCGGCGGTCGGCGGCGTGATTGTCCCGAAAAAGACGGGCGACAGCAGCGGCGACACTGGGGCAGCCTGGCGGTCCGCCTCCCGGCAGGGGAGCGGCAACCCGATTTGGCATGGTGTTTGCAGAATTTCTTCACCAAGTGAATCGGCTGGACGTTCCCGTTCCAATCGGTTGGCGGGGAGGAACAGCCAATGGTCCGAGGACGGTCCGCGCCCGCTGGGTTGTCTCTGGCCTCTGCGACTGCGAATGATTGCGGAGCACCAGGGACGGCAACGGTTGCGAGGGCCGTGTTCACGTTCCTGGAGAACTTGCCATGCAGATGCTTCGTGTCGGGTACGCGCACCCGCTTGAGGACTTGCGCGATGAGATGGATCGGCTTTGGACAACCCTGACCGCCGCCCCGCCGCTCCACGGCTGGACGCGACAGACCACCAGCGAGCCGTTCCCCGCGGTCAATATCTTTGAGACCGATGAGGCGATTCTGATCGAGGCTGAGCTGCCCGGCCTGGAGCCGGCAGACTTGGAGATCACCGCCGTCGATGATGAACTGACCCTGTCAGGAAAACGCGCTGAATCGATCGAAGAGGCCCCGACTGAGGCTGCCGGTGAGCAGCCCCACAAGCTCACCTGGCACCGCCGGGAACGGGGCGTCGGTGCGTTTGAACGTCGGCTCTCGCTGCCGACGGCGGTCGATCCCGAGGGCGTCGAGGCCCGGCTCATCGGTGGCGTGCTGACCGTGACCTGCCCCAAGGCCGCCGCCTGCCGCCCGCACAAGGTGGCGGTGACCGCGAGCTAACTGTCCGTGGAAAAAGCCCTCCATGGCCTTTTTCCACTTGGGCAACACCCGAAAACGCCGAGGGTTTTCGGGGTTGCCAA
>CALAZQ010000428.1 GCA_937926325.1 uncultured Planctomycetaceae bacterium
GCACCCTCACCCCGGCCCTCTCCCAGCGGGAGAGGGAGAACGAAAAGAGACAGCTACGCCGCCCAATCAGGGCAGCAGAATTGGAGCTAAACATCGTTAACTGACCAGCCCACAGCTGTGCATCGCTTGACACAAATGTATTCGCCCGTACACTTCTTCTTGCAGGTTCTTCCCCTCCCAAGGACAGGGCGATGATCATGACGACGATCCCGAAAATGCGGACGCTGTTGCTGCGGGAGTTTCCCGAACCCCAGGCCGACCTGCTCGCGCAGGTGTTCATCGAGTCGTATGACGAGCTGGTTACCAAGGCCGAACTCAACGAACTCACCGGTGTCGTCAACAAACTGGCACAATCGGTCCAGGAGTTGTCTGAGGCCCAAAAGCAGACCGAACGAACCCTGGCCGAGAGCCAGAAACAGACAGATCGAAGGTTTGCTGAACTGTCCGAGGCTCAAAAACAGACTGACCGCAATATTGCCGAACTGTCTGAGGATCAGAAGCGGACAGAGCGAAATCTTGCCGAACTGTCCGAGGCCCAAAAACAGACAGATCGAAGTCTTGCTGAGCTGTCTGAGGCCCAAAAGCGAACCGAGTGGGCGATGGCCGATCTCACCAAGCAGGTGGGCGGTCTTGCAAATGCCCTCGGTGGCAGTATTGAAGACTTCGCCTGCGACCTCGTCCCGGAACTGCTGGAAAAACACTGGGAGATGCAGATCGACTCGGCCCGCCCAGAGGAGATGACGGTCGGCAACCGGCAGCGGGAAATCGACGTCGTCGTCCGCGGGTCGATTGCCGGCCACCCCGTGGTCGTGCTCTGTGAGGCGAAGGCGAGCATAAGCCCGACCGAGGTGCAGCGGTTTCTCAAAACCGTCGAAAAGGTCCGGTCTGCTCAGCCTGCCGCCGACATCCGACCGCTCTTCTTTGGCTACAAGGCCAACCGCACGGCCCGCGACCTCATCGTCAAGTCGGGCGCCGCCATGGTCTTCACCCGAGGCGTCATGATTCCTGAGCAGGACAAGGCTGCCTAAACCGGTGCCCTATTCTGCCTCAACCTCTGCCCGCTTCTCGAGCCGATAGAGGGCTCGCTCGGTGCGGACGTAGACCGCCCGACCGACAGCCGCCGGGCTGGCCATGATCGCCTCGCCGAAGTCGTTGGTCGCGAGAATGTCGAGGGAGGCCCCCGGCCTGATCACAAACAGCTGCCCGTCGCGGTTGCCCACATAAATCTTGCCGTCGGCAAACAGTGGCGAGGATGAAAAGCTGCCCCCGAGCCGGCCGGTCCAGCGGACATCGCCAGTGGCAGCCTCGAGGCAGGTCGCAATTCCCTTGTCGCTGACCAGGTAGACCGCATCACCCACCACCAGCGGCGAGGGCATGTTCGGCACGCTGCGGCCGTACCGCCAGAGAATTTCGGGCTGCGACGAAGCCGTCGCCCCCAGCCGCACTGCGAGCAGTTCCGCCTTCATGAAGCTCGTGCCGATGAAGGCGATTCCATGGCTCACCACGGGCCGGGGCACAATCGAAAAACCGAGGGTGCCGTAACTGAGTTTCCAAAGCTCCTTCCCCGTCGCCGGGTCGTAACCGTAGAGCCAGTCAGCTGCCGGCGACAGCAGCAGGTCGCGGCCGGCGATCGAGGTGATCAGCGGCGTGCCGTAGGCCTTCTTCAGTTCAGGATTATCCCGCAGTTCCCCACTGCGATCGGTTCGCCAGACCTGCTCACCGGTCCTGGTATCAAGGGCGACGATGGACTGGGTGTCACTGCCATCGCAATGAAAGATGAGCAGGCTGTTCCAGACCACGGGCGAACCACCCGGGCCGTTTTCATGATTGAGCCGCTGACTGCGGTTGTGCCAGACAACCTCTGTCGTCGCGGTATCAAGGCAGGCCGTGCCGTAGTCACCGAACTGGCAGTAAAGCCTGCCATCGGCCAGCACCGGACTGGGAGACGCAAAGCTGTTGAGCACGTGGGTCGGCTGCGGGTTGGCAACCGTGAACAGTTCGACGTCGTGGACGATGCGGCCGCCGGCCCGTTCGACAGCGATCGCCCGAAACGTCACCGCGGCGGCTACGCTCCGTGGCTGCGGCTTGCGGCCGCCGGGGGGCGGCGGCCCCTCCTTGGCGAGACCCTGCTCGATCGCGGTCGTCAGCCAGATCGTCTCACCGGCGATCACCGGCGATGACCAGGCCCGTCCGGGCAAATCGGTCCGCCAGCAGATGTTTTCACCGGCGGCCACTTCACGGCCGGCCGGCCCCACGCTCCAGGTCACCGGGAGGTCGCGGGCGTCAGGGGCGTGCCCCTGCCCGTCCGGCCCTCGCCACTGCGGCCATTCGGCGGCTGGCAGCGGGGCGGCGGTTGCCAGTAACAACACTGCAATTTTTCGTATCATCGGTCAATTCCGGGGCCGGGATTTCCGCGGTGGCCTCATCAGCAGCATGCTGACAGATCACAGCGTCATCCCGTATCTTACGGGGCAGGCCGCTCATTGCTGAAGCGGCACATGAACCACTGATCGCCCGGAGGTGCCTCGTGCCGTCCCTGCTCGCCCTGTCTGAAACGGTGATCACCCTGCTGGTGATCCTCGGCGTCGCTGTCGTCCTCGGCCTCTGGGTCGCCGGCATCTACAACCAACTCGTCGCCCTGCGGGCCCGGGGCAAGAACGCCTTTGCCCAGATCGATGTGCAACTGAAGCGAAGGTATGACCTGATTCCCAACCTGGTCGAGACCGCCAAGGGCTACATGTCGCACGAGCGGGAGACGCTCGAGGCGGTGATCAACGCCCGCAACAAGGCGGTGTCAGCGGCTGGGGCGGCCGCGGCCAATCCCGGCGACCCGGCTGCAATGGGGGCCCTGGGTGGCGCCGAGACCATGCTGACGCAATCACTCGGCCGGCTGTTCGCGTTGGCCGAGGCCTACCCCGACCTCAAGGCCAACCAGAACATGATGGCCATTCAGGAAGAACTCACGAGTACCGAGAACAAGGTCGCCTTCGCCCGGCAGGCCTTCAACGACGCCATCACCGCCTACAACACCTATCGCGACTCCTTCCCGCCGGTGCTGCTGGCCGGCAGCTTCGGCTTTCTGCCCGCCTCGCTGCTGGAGTTTGAAGACCGCGAAGCAATTCAGGCAGCCCCGAAGGTCTCTTTCTGACTTGTGGTCGATTGCCCGAACCTGCTTGCCCCCGCTGCCGAGGTGACGCAGAGGCTGCATGAATTTTTTTGAGCATCAGGACCGGGCCCGACGCAACACCGGCTGGCTGATCGGGTTGTTCCTACTCGCCCTGGTCGGCCTCGTAGCCGGTACCTACACGCTGGTCATGGCGATCTTCCTCGGCGGCGTCGAGCAGCTGGCCGAGCAGGGCGAGACCGTGACCCAACTCGGTCCGGCAACCTTTTGGCGGCCCGATATCCTTGCAGCTGTATCCCTCGCTGTGGGCGGGGTCGTCGGAGCCGGCAGCCTCTATAAAACCGCTCAGCTGGCCGGTGGCGGCGAGTCCGTCGCGCTGATGCTCGGTGGCCGCCCGCTGCCGAAAAATGCGAGCGATCCGCTGGAGCGGAAGGTGCTCAATGTCGTGGAAGAGATGGCGATCGCCTCCGGCCTGCCGGTGCCGTGGGTCTACATCATGGACCACGAGCCGGGCATCAACGCCTTCGCCGCCGGCTACAAGCCCGACGAGGCGGTGATCGGGGTCACCCGCGGCTGCGTCGAGCAGCTCTCCCGCGATGAACTGCAGGGAGTCATCGCCCATGAATTCAGCCACATCCTCAACGGCGACATGCGGCTGAACATCCGGCTGATCGCGATCATCCACGGCATCCTGCTGGTGGGCTTGATCGGCTACTACACCCTGCGGCTGGCGGCTGCCGGCGGTAGCCGCCGCAGCAGCAACGACAAAGGTGGCGGGGCGGCCCCGTTTATCGCCCTCGGCCTCGGGCTGATGGCGGTCGGCTTCGCCGGCACCCTCATCGGCAATCTGATCAAGGCGGCGGTCAGCCGACAGCGGGAGTTTCTGGCCGATGCCTCGGCCGTCCAGTTCACCCGCAACCCCGACGGCATCGCCGGGGCGCTGAAACGCATTGGTGGCCTCGACCGGGGCTCAACCGTCGCGGCCTCCCGGGCGACCGAGGCCTCGCACATGTTCTTCGCCTCAGGCGTATCGGCCCTGTTTGCCACCCACCCGCCACTGCCGGAGCGAATCAGCCGGATCGATCGCTTCTGGCAGGCCGAGCAGGCGGTTGCGGCGGCTGAACGGGCGGCCCAGCCGGCGGTGGCAGTCGCTGGGGTGTCGGGCTTTGCCCCCGAGGCAGCATCAGGCCTCGCCGCGGCCGCAACCGCTCCGCCCCCGCCGCCACCGTCTCCCGAGCAGGCCGTCGAGGCAATCGGCCGGCCAACGCCTGCACAGCTCGCCCGGTCGCACAGTCTGCTTGAGCAGTTGCCGACGGCACTTCACGACGCGGCCCACGAACCCTACGGCGCTCGGGCGGTGGTCTATGCCCTGCTGCTCGATGCCGACTTTGAAAGCTGCCAGCGACAATTCGAGCGGCTGGCGGCCGAGGCCGATCCGGCGGTCTACCAGATCACAAAACAGCTGCATGCGCTGTCCAGCAAGCTCCCCCGGGAACTCCGGCTGCCGCTGGTCGATATCTGCCTCGGGCCGCTCAAAGAGCTTTCACCCGAGCAGTACGAGCGGTTCCGTGACAACGTGCAGGCCCTTGCCGCGGCCGACAAACGCCTGAGCCTGTTTGAATGGTCGCTGCAGAAGGTGGTGATGCATGTCCTCGATCCACATTTTGGCCGTCAGCGCCGGTATCGAGTCCGCCGGCCCACTCCGGCAGACGTGTCGGTGGTGCTTTCGGCTCTCGCCCACGCCGGGGGCGGCGGTGACAAGGCGGTGCGAGCGGCTTTTGATCGAGGCGCCCAAGCGGCAGCGCTCGAAAGCCTGACCCTCCAGCAGTGGGACCGCACCATCTTCACGCGGCTCGACAAGGCGATCGATGCCCTCGATCGGCTCTCCGCCAAGTCAAAGGCCCGGCTGGTGCGGGGCCTGGCCGAAACGGCAGCCGCCGACGGAAAAATCATTCCCCGTGAACTCGAGTTGCTGCGGGCCATGGCCACGACGCTCGACTGCCCGATGCCGCTGGTGGCCTAGGCTCTGTCTGAAAACTCAGTACCTGGCTTCGAGCGGCTCATTTACCCTCTGGCTACGTCCGGCTCCATCGCCAGATCTGCAAATCTGGCTGCTTCGCCGTCCTTGCCAGAGGCCAAAGCAGCTCGCTCTCGGGCCAACGGTAGCCTTTTCAGACAGAGCCTAACCAGCGGCATCGGGCGGCGTCGTGTTCAGCCCAGGTCGATCTCGTAGCCTTTTCGATAGGGCCGGGCCAGCATCGCATCGGCCTGGCTGTCGCCGGTGATTTGCTCGGCCTTGGCATCCCAGGCAAGGCTGCGGCCCAGCCGGGCACTGATGCCGGCAAGGTGGCAGATGTTGAGGGCCCGCATGTGCGAATGCACGTCAGAGATCGGTTCCTGCCGGGTCTTCACACAGTGCAGGAAGGTCGCCCAATGAGCACTGCGACCGTCGCCCACCATCGGCAGGTTCTTGTAGGTCTTTGCGATCGCATCCTCCGGCAGCGGATCGTCTTTGAGGGCCTCAACCGGGGCACCAGTGAGCTTTCCGCGGTTCACGAAGATCTTGCCTTTGTCGCCCTCGATGGTCACACCGTTGTCGGTATCGTGCCTGATGACCAGTTCCACGCCATCTGGATAAGCCACCGTAAACAGGAACTCGGTCGCCGTGTTATAGCGATCCCGCTCGACCGGCATGCCATCCTTGAAGGCGACCGGATGCTTGGCCGTCCCCGAGATGCCGGTCGGCCCAGCATGTTCACCGACCTGGCCCGCCTGTTCGAGGGCCCAGGCGGCGATGTCAACGTGGTGCGCCCCCCAGTCGGTCAGTTTGCCGCCCGAATACTCATACCACCAGCGGAACTCATAGTGGCAATTGGTGTTGGGCCGGGGCTTTTTCTCTTTGCCGTTCTTGTCCTTCGTCGCCGGCCCCTGGAGAAAGCGATAGTCCACCGCCGGCGCCGGGCCGAGCCAGCGGTCCCAGTTGAGTGCCTCGGGCACCTCGGCCACCGGTAGCGGGCCACAGGTGGGGGCCGGGCCAATCGCGGCGGTCACCTTCTTGATCTTCCCCACCCGGCCGTCGGCCACCATGGCGATCGCCTTGACGAACAGGTTGAACTGGCTCCGCTGCTGGGTGCCAACCTGCACAATTCGTCCGGTCTCTTTCTGCACTTTGCGGATCAGCTTCCCTTCGTCGATCGTCAGGGTCAGCGGCTTCTCGCAATAGACGTCCTTGCCAGCCAGCATCGCCTCAACCAGTGGCTTCGTGTGCCAGTGGTCAGGGGTGGCGATGTGCAGGACATCGATATCCTTGCGGTCAAGGATGGCCCGATAGTCCTCGTAGACCTGGGCCTTGCCGTCGGCCAACTGATTGTTGGCGGAATCGGCGTGGCCGCGATCGACATCGGCGATCGCCATCACATCGATCCACTTCGCCGCCGACTTGAGGTTGCCGACCCCCATGCCCCCGGCACCGATCAGGCCGATGGCAACGCGGTCGTTCTTGGCCGTGGTTTCATCAGCGAGGGAATGCGACTGCCCACTGAAATAGGGCACGGCCGCCGCGGCGGCAATGGAGGTGGCGCTGAGAAACTGACGGCGAGACGTTGACATCAAAAACCTCTGGTCTTTCTGAAC
>CALAZQ010000429.1 GCA_937926325.1 uncultured Planctomycetaceae bacterium
CGAGCAGCTTTCGTGATTCAAGGTCGGTGACCAGCGTGGCCAGCCCCTTGTCGAGCTCTTCGATCAGCAGGTGCTGCTTGAGCTGGCCTTCGTTGTGGGTGTCCCAGCCGGTGCCATTGATGAAGCCGAGATTGTGCGAGACCTCGATGAACCGTACGCCCCCTTCGATCAGCCGGCGGGAGAGCAGGAGCCGCTGGCCAAACTCACCGCCATAGGATTCGCGGAGCGTGTCGGGCTCCTGGCCAAGCTCGAAGAGCCCCATGAACTCGGGGCCCGCCATGCGGAAGGCCTGGCGGCTGGCGGTATCGTAGTCGGCAACGACTTCTGACATTGTCGCGGGGTTGCGATCGCCCTTCCGCATTGTCTCAAGCAACGCCTCCCGCCGGAGCTGCCGGGCATCGGTAATCTCAGGCTGGCGGGCAAAGCCGGCGGGACCGACCGAGGTGTCAGTCAGATAGACAAAGCCCGCCTCGGCTCCAAGAAACCCAGGACCGCGGGTGACGTTGGGAAACCCGATCAGCATGTAGGTGGGCACGCGTTCGTTGATCGGGCCGCGGGTGTGGCTGACCGCAGAGCCGATCGACGGGTAGACAATGGTGCCGGCAGTCGGTCGGCCGGTGTGGACCTGGTTGGTCGCCCGGGCATGCTCGTCGATCACCTCATGATGGACCGTGCGGATTGGAATGAACCGGTCGTACAGCCGAGCGCAGCGGGAAAGGTGCTGGCAGACCTCAACCCCAGGAATCGCCGTCGGGATGGCGTCGTAATAGCTGCCAGCTTTTTTCGCTTTGGCGTCCCCCTTTGCCTTCGGGTCCCAGGTATCCATCTGGGCGGCCCCACCACCGAGCCAGATGAAGATACAGTGCTCAGCCTTGCCGAACGGAACCGTGCCAGACGTGCTCGCCCGCAGCGGCATCGTCGAGGCAAGGGCTGGTGCCGCGGCTGCGGCGGTCAGTAAGTGGCGGCGGGAAATCTTCATGGCGTAAAGATGAACTCCGGGGTGTTGAAGAGCGTCCACACGAGATCCTCGGCCCGCTGCCGCCAGTCGGCAGCGAGCCGACCCGAGGGGGGGTCACCCTGTGCGGCGATCCGAGCCAGTTCAGCCTTGGCCTCGTTGGCCTCGGGGGTGACATGGTTCGACCAGGAAACACCAACCGGCCTCTGCTCGGGTTCGTGTACCACGACCCGGTCGGACGGCAGCAGTCGGCTGTCATACCCAGGGCCAACGATGGCCACGCTCTGCTCTCGTTCCTGATCAGTCGGCCTTCGTGACAGGATTCGTAGGAACAGCTCGTCGATGAACGACTCGACCGGCTGCTGCCTGAGGGCGGTGGTGGTGAACCCGCTGGCATCGGAGAGCTGACTGGCCCGTTTGACCGCCACCCCGTTGGCCATAATCGCCGGCTGGAGGGCATTCGGGGCAGTCTCCCGCCAGGTGATCGGCTTTTGCCGCTCGCCCTGCCAGCCGAAGGCCTGCATCAGCGAGACCTGATGTTGGGCGAAGGGGAGCGACAGGCTCGGCCGATCCCGCTCGTTGCCGAGCGCGGTGAACTGCCAGGCCCGGGTTACCGGACCGAGATTGAGCGAGAGGGTCGGCGGCCGGCTGGTGTCGACGTCGATGTTCATCGGTTCGACATCGAATGGCTTACCACAGGCGACAGCCAACGAATCGACAAGCTGTTCGGCAGTGAGCCGCCGGGGCGAGCGACTGGCGTAGAGCGACTCCGCCGAGCCTGTTGCCCCAGCAGAGCCAGCGGCAGGACCACGGGCATAGGTATGCGACGATACGATCAGCCGGGCGACCTGTTCGACCTTGTAGTCGTTGAGCACCAACTGCCTGGCCAGCCAGTCGAGCAGCTCAGGGTGGCTCGGCGATTCGCCTGCCCAGTCATCGAGATCATCCACCAGACCGCGGCCGAGATAGCGGGCCCAGAGCCGGTTGGCGATCACCCGGGCGAACCGGGGGTTGGCCGGTGAGGTGATCAATGCTGCCAGCCGTGCCCGGGTGTCGGCAGGGTCTGCTGCAGCCGCCAGCGACTCCTCCGTGAGCAGTTCAGCGAAGGGCCAAGCCGGCTTCACGGCGGCACCCGGCTTCAGCGACACCGTGATTGCCATCTGGGCCAGCCGCTCGGGGGAAACCGGCACACTGCTGGTGGCTGGCACCTTCTCGGGAGCCCGCTTGAGCATGGCCGCAAGGCTGAAGAGATCCTCCTGCATGACCTGGCCCCCAGGGGCGTCATGGCAACGGGCACAGCCCATCTCCACCCCCAGAAACGCCCTACCGATGATGTGGGCCTTGGCCGCCATCGGCACGTCGTTTTCAGTGGCCAGACCAAAGCCGGCCGGGCCACCGTAATAGCGACTGCCCTCCATCATGATCAGTTCGGTCACGAACCGGTCGATCGGTTTGCGATCGAGAAACGATTCATGAATCCAGAATCGGAAGGGGCCGGTGTTGTTGAGGGTCGGATTCACCAGGTTGGGATTCTCAGCCAACAGATCCTGCCAGTAGGGCACCCAGTGGTCGGCCCAGCGCGGGTCGGCGAGGAAGCGGTCGATCAGCCGCTGACGGCGATCCGGTGACTCATCAGCCAGAAACGCCTCGATCTCCGGCACGGTTGGGATGATGCCGCGAAGGTCGAGCGATAGCCGGCGAACGAAGGCGGCGTCGTCAAGGAGCGGTGCTGGGGGAATGCCTGATGCAACCAGCCGGGCGTTGATAAACCGGTCAATCTCGTTGAAGCTGGCGGCTGCCAGATCGGGACGGTTCGCAGGAAGCGTTGGAACAGTCGGCTCCGGCGTGGCGGTGACAACCGCCCGAGCCTCTGCATGCCGACGGTTCCAGCGGTCGGCCTGCTTTGCCGCAGCAGCCCGGCGGGTGGTCGTGTTTGCCGCCTCGGTCTCAGTGGCTAGCCGGTCGGCAAGCCTTGACCAGCCGGCATCGGTCAGCAACGTCGCCTGCTGGCTGCTGCCGAATTCGACAACCGTCGGCACCGCATCGGGCGACCCGACGCTGACGGAAAACTCACCCAGTTCCGGTCGGCGGCCGCGGCGGCCGACCTTCACCTCAACCTGCAGCAGATGCGGCTGACCGTCACCCGCAACGTCAAGAATGGCTTGCTGATCACCCGGCTGCACAAACCGGATGCCGGCTGGCCCTGAGCGGTCGGGGACGAACATGGGGTCGTGGCCGTCCGACCGTTGCCCCGGCGGCTTGAGACTGGCAAGCAGCTGGCCGTCAAGCAGCACGCGGGCCTCACCCCGGGTTCGCACGCGAATCTGCTGCGGCCCTGACGGTAACACCAGCCGGGCCCGGGCCCGTAGCACCAGCGGCAGCTTGCGATCGGCCCGCACACCACTGTCATTGTAATACTGTGGCAGTTCGGTGAGGGCGAAGCTGGTGCGGGTGAACGACTCCGCCGGCTCACGGGGGGCAAAGCCCCAGCCGGTCACATCGGGTGCTCCTTCGACCAGCTCAAACAGCACCCGGCCGTCGGGTACCGGCGCCAGTTCGACCGGCTCGAAGGCGGGCACTGTTTCATCAACCTGCCAGCGGGCGGCGATCCGCTCAGGGGAAAGCGTCTGGCGGTGGACGGCAACGTTGTCGAGCAGGCCGGCGAAGGTACTGGCCGAACTGCCCCCCAACGATGAGCCAATCCAGACTTCGTCATCGTCGACAACCGGCGATGCCGCCGTCGCCCCACCGGCATCCCATTTGCCCTCCACGGGTCGGCCATCGAGATACCCTCGCAGGGAATCTTTCTCGCCAAAGGTGTAGCTGACGGCCACATGATGCCAGCCGGTGCCGGGCTCAAAGCCCTCGCTGGCAATCCAGCGGTGATAGTGCTTATTCGAATCGACCCGCTCAGCCACCTCCCGAAACAGAAAACTGGGGCGGGCCAGCCCACCACGGGAGGCCAGCCGCAGCGACCAGTTCTGGTTTTCCTTGGCGAAGCCGGATCGGCCGGTGCGGCCCTTTCCGATGATGTAGACCTGCTGGCCATCGGCCACACCAAACGGATTGACCCAGGCCTCGAGTGTGATTGAGTCACCGGCAGTGAACTGAAACTCATCAAACCGGTCGGTCTTCGCCGACACCCGCAGGAAGCCGCGGCCACTGCCGAAGAGGGCAGCGGTGTTCTCCTTGGCGAAGGCAGGATGCCGAGGTGGCCGGGGGCCAGACTCGGCAAACACGACAGTGCCGTCACGATCCGCCGGCAGCCTTTCGGCACTGGCAAGCAGGTCTGTAACCGGCAACTGGTCGGCCTGGCCGCTGTCGTTGGGGAACGAGCGGTTGCCATCCTGGGCAAACCGTTCGGCTACCGCCTGCTTGCTGCCGTCAGGTTCCGCAAACCGCCAGACTGCCAGTGGCCTATCGGCAAGTACTTGGGCGTCTGCAGTCTCGGCTGGGTTCAGGCCAGCGGGGGGTGAGGCCGTCACCTGCGATTGGCGCACCAGACCGGCCAATAACAGAAGACACCAACCGATCGCCCGCCCACTACCACGAAAACGATTGGCATTGCCCACCACGTTTCCATCTCTGCATACCGCCATGCAGCTTCTCCTCGACCAGCAGCCACAGGTTACTCTTCCGATGAAACAACCCTAGCAGCGGCAGCTAACCGAGGCTATCGGCAGTTGTGACAACCCCGCAGTCCTCCGGCATCCGCGGGCAAAGACTCCACAATCAGACGAAGCAGATCACGGAAGACTAAAATCTCTGGTCGAGTCAACGTTTCGAAAATCGACCTTCCGACTGACCGGGCTGAAGACTGCGTCACCCTCGGTCGCCTCGGCGACCGCAGTAACGACACAACCGAACATTTCGACCCTGTTTCTTCACCTATTCGCACCAAACAATAACAGGTCGCCCCCTTGCTACTTCCCCTGTCTGCCGGAAGCTCTGCGAACCAGTTTGACGCAGCCGCACAGAGGCAGTCATGGGCTCGCCCGCTACCACGTCCTCCTCACGAAAACTCGCCATCAAGATCGTCCGATCACCGGTTCGGCTGTAGTCGTAAATAATCCGGATCAGGCCGTCAGAGACCTGCTGGCCGTCCGGGTACGCCACCCCATTTCGCTCATCAAGGAGCAAGACTGCGGGACGCTACGAAATACCACGAACTGGCACGTTACTGTTTTGCCAGCGGCAGCGCGAAGTCGTAACTGCCCCCCTGGGCCGGCAGCTCAACCTCAATTTCCTGGGGGGGGAACTGCGGTGTGAATGACTCGCCCTCCGGCAACGGCACTGGCGATCGTGAGGTGATACTCACCCGGTACGGCCCGCCGACGATCCCTTTGGCCGCCATAACTTGGAACGCGCCATTCTCGACAACGGCAACACTCCCCGGACCGGTGTTGCCCAGGTCATCGTTCGGTGCCAGGAATATCTCTGCCCGCACGACGGGCTTCCCTTCGTAGGTGACCGTGCCCGACAGCGGATACCGCTGCGGGCCGGACGGACCGCTGCCGCAGCCTGCACTCACGAGCAAGACCGCCGCAACGGCAGCGTAGCTCTTTGCTCTGCAGATGATCTGTTGGAACGCGACTTCTCGTCGCGCCCAACGCCGCAACAATGCGTTTCGGAAGAAATCAAAAGTCACCGACAACATCTCCGTCATTGCGAACAGCCAGATCCTGCAACAACGAAATCGAAGTAGTCTCACTCACGAACCGGACAGATCCGTCGGCCAAGGTGAAGTTACAGCCCCCCGGGTGCAGGCTGCCAAACATTCGGGATGAACACTCTTTCGTCTGCGTGAGGCCGCCATAGGTATCGTTCGGATTGATCCCTATCACCATGGCCGCCATGGTCACGGGATGGGCGGTGTTGGTACTCGACGTGTGCATGCCTGAGGCCCAGCCGAAATAGCCGTCTGCTCCACCGCAAGCACCAGTAGTCCACATCGCAGGCTCCGTCGGCATGTACTTCGATTCACCGACCATGAAGGTTTTCGAAGTGCCGTCGGTGATGTCCCGGAATTGCGTCTTCGACCGAACGTAGAGGACACCATTGTTGAAAAAGAGTCGAGTGCCTGAACTCGAACCGCAACTCAACTTCGCAGAGGCCGGACCACCCCCCTGCACGCCGAAGTAATCGAGATTATTGGTGTCTGCGGTCGAGCCTGGGTTTGATGGGCACTGGTAACCACTCATCGGCCTTACCCACCCTGCGCGATTGGCGCTGCTCGTCTGAACGTTGTGGAAGGAACTGAAAGCCGTCTCGGTGTCGAATTCATCAAACCGTGTCACCTCTTCCAATTGCGGCAGAATTGTTACGGTCCAGGGTGGTCCCTGAAAGCCAGACGCTGATGTTCCACAAAAAACTGACGAGGACCAGTTTGCGCCAGCGCCGAGCAGCCGAGCCCCCTCGGGAAACCGCTTGTTTGCATCCGCATAGTTGTGCAACGCCAAGCCAATCTGCTTCATCTTGTTGGTGCAGCTACTTCGACGCGCCGCCTCGCGAGCCTGCTGGACCGCCGGCAGCAGCAGCCCGACCAAAACGCCGATGATGGCGATCACCACCAAAAGTTCAATCAGGGTAAATGCCCGGCGGCGTGACCCTGTGAAGAAAAAACAATTCATGACAAACACTCCGAACGAAAAAATGCGTGTACCACCCGTTCAAAATCTGATAAAACGTTCGCGCCGTCACCGCCATTGGCACAAGTGCCGATCCCGACCCCTTAAAAAGCTGTCGGTTCGAAAAAGGTGCCGGCCGAGAAAAAGGTGTCAGGACTCTTTTTTGGGTCTTCCG
>CALAZQ010000430.1 GCA_937926325.1 uncultured Planctomycetaceae bacterium
GGGACCGCTGGGATTGGTTGGTCGCCGAGATCGCCCGCAACCAGCCGGGAATGCGGGCTTTTTTGCGGACGCTGCTGCCCTGCGCCGGCGACGCTGATGACGTGGTGCAGGAGGCCAATCTCGTCCTCTGGCAGAAGCGGCAGGAATACGACCGATCCCGTCCGTTCGGCCCGTGGGCCCGACGGATCGCCTACCTCCAGGCGCTGGCCTTTCTGAAAACCCGGTCTCGACGCCGGGAATCCAGTTTCAGCGAAGGCATGGTCGAGGTGCTGGCCGTCGCGGCCGAGGGTCGTGCGTCCGCGCTCGATGTGCGGCTCGAGGCGTTGCGAGAGTGCCTCGGCAAGTTATCGGCCATGGACCGCCAGGTCGTCGTCGACCGCTACCAGGCTGGCACATCCGTCGCGGCCATGGCCGAGGCGAGTCGCCGGTCTCCCAATGCGATGTCGATGCACCTGCATCGCCTGCGCAAGAAACTCGCGGAATGCGTCGCCGGCATGTTGCGAGGAAACGATGACCTGTCCACCGAACCGGCGAGCATCTGACGCGAGCGCACCGATGACACCCAGCGACCATCCCCGCTTCGACGCCCTGCTCCGCCGCGTGCTTGACGCGGATGTCGATGCGATACCGCCCCTCGCCGACCTCGAGGCAGCGCTCCGCGACGAGCCTGGCTTGGTCGACGAGTATCTCGCGCAGGTTGAGATCGACTCCCTGTTGGCCTGGGAACTCGGCCCGTCGGAAGCCTCCGACATCGCGCTATCCGGAAAGCTGTCGGTCACGCTCCCGGCCCCGGCGTCTCCCTTCAGGGTGCAGCGGTTCGGATGGCTGGCCGCTGCGATCCTGGCCTCGCTCATCGTCGGCGTCGGGGTCGGCCCCTCGCTGAACCCGTTGCGGCCGGAGAAGCAATCCCGCCCCCCTGGTGTCGACGATGCGGTCGCGGTGCTGATCGACAGCGAAGACGCAACGTGGAGCAATCTTCCCGCCAGCCCCGATTTCGGGGCGACGTTCTCGCAGGGTCAATCCCTCGAGCTCGTCTCAGGCGTCGCCAGAATGGCGATGCGCAGCCGGGCGGGCATCGCGATCGAGGCACCAGCATCGATCGATCTCATCTCGGCCGATTCGATCCTCGTGCGTAATGGCCGGGTCAGTGCGTTCGCGCCGGACGAAGCGATCGGCTTCACCCTCTGCACGCCTGACGTGGAAATCGTCGATCTCGGTACGCGGTTCGCCACGAATGTAACCGCCGACGGAACGACCGAGGTCCACGTGTTCGACGGTGCGATCTCTGTCAAACCCCGAAAGGGCGACGTCACCGGGGTGAACGCGTCGTCGGAGCTCGTCGCGACCGGTCAGGCGCGGCGGTATCGGGCGGCAGGCGGGCAGACGGAGATCGCTGTTGACGAGTCGCGGTTCGTCGAACCTCCGGTGCTCGAGCAGTTGATTGCCGCGACGTCCGGAAGCGCGAGGCTGCGGTTTGAATTGTTTCGGCCGGAGGCCGCCGTGCGGGAGCCGCTCCCGGGAACGCTGGCGACATTAGATTTCTCGGGTCGTCGCGCCGTGGGCGACCCCCGGCTCCGTGGCGTGGATGCTGCACTTCCGCTGAAGGCCGGGGGGGCGTTCATCGGTCTCGTCGCTCCAACCGCCTCCCATGCGGGCGACGCCGTCGCCGGGGGCTACCTCGTCGCGCGAGGCCGCGAAGCGGCGGAGCCGTTCTTGGTCAATCGGCTGCAGGTGCGGCTGGCCGAGCCAATGCCGCACCGGTTTTATTTCGGAATCCGGGCCGCGTATCACGGGCTCGACGCCGATGATTTCTTTGGATTCTGGATCGATCACAGCGTGGCTGAAAACGCCTCGCACGGCCATGCACCGACCATCGGGATCCGCGAGGGGAAGGCCTTTGGGCGGACTGACGTGAGCCATCCTGCGGTTTCGGGCAGCATCACGGATGGCAGGTGGTTCACACTCGTCGGCTGCTATGACGAGACCGCTACCGCCAAACGCCAGGCTCGACTGGCCGTGTGGCTTGATCCCCGGCTGGGAGCAGATCCCGATGCAGTGATCGACGGGCCGCTGCCGCCTGCAGCGGGGCAACTCGACGCGCTCGGCATCCGGATCGGCAGGTACACCGAGATCGACGACCGCCTTCTGATCCGCCGCATCGCGGTTGCCGCGGAGCTTGACGACGTTCTCAAGGGCTTGGGCGACATGCCGGAAGGAGGCTTGCCATGAGCGCGAGGAGACTCGAGCCCCTGTGCTCGCGGAGCCTACTCGGCACGCTGGTATTCGTGTGGCTCGTGTCGGCCGCGGTTGCGACCGACACGAACTCCGCCCGGATCGCCGCCGACCCGCTGACGGCGGGCCGCTCCAGTAATTCTGCCGGTGGATACGGATGGAAGTCGCCATGGCGACTGTCGCGGGTCGGCACGGCTGCGATGACGGAGGCGGGCACAGTTCTCCACGGCATCGGCAATCGTGACAACCCTCTGCGGCGGCAGCTCGCCGAGCCGTTTCGCGGCCCTGAGCTCTTCGTCCGCTACCGGCTGCGGTACGAGGAGCCCGATGACGACGAGTTCGTAGTGCTCTGGCTCGATCGGCTGGATGCCGGCGATGCGGCGCTGCACGCGCAGGGCGTACCGAACATCGGTATCGCGCCGGCGGTCCGGGGGCCGACCGCGGGCCGGCCGACTTTCATGGTAAGGGTCGGCACGACCCAGGTCGCCTGGAGTACCGTGGCCTTGGAACCGGACCGCGACTATCTGATCGTGGCCCGGCTGGCAAAGTCAGCCGGTGGCGAACGTGACGACTTCGACACGCTGCAGCTGTGGGTTGATCCGAGTCCCGCTGACTTCGAAGCTCCACTCGCGACGCTCGCGCGGGTCGAGAGCCTCAACTTCATCGGCTTGGTCGGGTTCGCGACCGGTCGCAAGACCGAAGCTGACGACGCCATCGTCGTCCGTGATCTCGCCCTGACGAACGACTGGCATGCCCTCTTCGGGCAAGAGGCCCCGCCGCCGGAGGCGGCTGCGGGGGTGGCGGCGGTACCGGCCCGCGAATCCCTGCCCGGCACCCCGTGGGAGGGGGTGGTCGACTTCGGTCGCGACGTGCATCCGTTGCTCGAACAGCGGTGCTTCGGCTGTCATGCCGGAGAGCTTCCGGAAGGCGGCGTGCGACTCGACGTCCGCCGCGAGATCCTCGGGTATGGCACCGGCGACCCGCTGGCCGAGCCCGGGCGTGCTTCCGCCAGCCGAATCATCGATGTCGTGACATCGAGCGACCCGAAACGCAGGATGCCGCCGGAAGACGCCGACGACCGCCTCGACGATCGCGAGGTCGGCCTTCTGGCGGCCTGGATCGAACAGGGGCTGACGTGGGACGAGGCGCTCCTGCCCGAACCGCGGATCGAGTCAGACCATTGGGCGTTCCAGCCCGTCCGCCGGCCCGCGGTGCCCCGGGCGGCCGGGGCCGGGCCTGTCGCGAATCCCGTCGACGCGTTCATCGCGAGCAGGCTCACCGAAGTGGGGCTGGAATTCTCGGAGGTGGCCGATCCTGTCAGCCTCGTGCGGCGGCTGCACCTCGATCTCATCGGCCTGCCGCCGACGCCGGAAGACGTGGAGGCCTTCCGCGCGGACTGGGCACGGGATCCCGACGCCACGCTGCGGGCCACGGTCGATCGGCTGCTCGATTCGCGGCACTACGGCGAGCGATGGGGGAGGTATTGGCTCGACCTCGCCCGCTGGGCGGAAAGCCACGGGCATCAGCATGACGTGCCGCGACCGTATGCCTGGCGCTACCGCGACTATGTCATCTCGTCGTTCAACGCCGACAAGCCGTATGACCGGTTCCTGGCGGAGCAACTCGCCGGCGACGAACTGCGGCCCTACGCCGACGAAAACCTGATCGCCACCGGCTTCCTGGCGGCGGCGCGAATCAGCGGAAACGACATGGACAAGGCCGCCCAGCGGAACGACGTTCTGGTCGACATCGTCAACGCGACCGGCAGCGCCGTGCTCGGCCTCACGCTCGAGTGCGCCCAGTGCCACAACCACAAGTTCGAGCCGATCAGCCAGCGGGATTACTACCGGATGCAGGCGTTCTTCGTGAAAGGCCAGCTCGCCAATCTGACGCTACGGGATCCGGCCGCCGCTAATCCGCTCGACCTCAAGAACTGGATGACCGCGGATGGCTATCGGTGGTACATCCGCGAGAGCAAGAAGTGGATCAAGGCGAAGGATCAGACGCAGCCCCACACCTGGGGCTATATCGCGCCCGGGACGGCCGACCCCGGGATTCGGCGGCTTCCCGAGGCCAATCGCGATCCCCTCGTCTGGAAGCCGCAGGATCTGGCCGCCACCCGCGGGCGTCTGCTCGTGCGTGGAGATGTCCATCGCCCGGGTCCGGAGGTGGCGCCGGGCTGGCCGGAAGTGCTCGGGGGCCTACCCGATCAGGGCGACGACCTCACGCGGCGCGATCTGGTCGCCTGGCTGACCGACCTTGGCAATCCGCTCGTGGCCCGGGTCTGGGTGAACCGCCTCTGGCAGTGGCACTTCGGCCGCGGCATCGTGAAGACGGCGAGCGACTTCGGCACGGCCGGCAGCCCTCCCACCCATCCGCAACTGCTCGATTGGCTGGCCAGCGAACTCATGGACCATGGCTGGAGCACGAAGCACATCCATCGCCTGATCGTGCTCTCCCGGACCTACCGGCAGGCACGGAAACTCGATGCCGCCGCGCTGGCGACCGACCCCGAAAACACGCTCCTCTGGACGTGGCCGCGACGGCGGCTCGAGGCGGAAGCGATCCGCGACGTGGCTCTCGCGGTGTCGGGCGAACTGGACCGCGAGGTGGGCGGGCCGAGCGTGCCGCCCCAGCGGGAGGAGCAGTCGCTCCGCCGCACGCTTTACCTGTATCAGCGGCGTAGCGAGCTGCCGGATGCGATGACCCTCTTCGACGCCCCGGACACGATCTGCAGCTGTGCGGAGCGCGAGGTTTCCACCGTCGCCCTGCAGCCGCTCTACCTGCTCAACAGCCCGTTCATGATGCGGCGGGCCGAAGCCTTCGCGAAGCGTGTGGACAGCCTCGCCGGAGCCGCCCCCGAAGCCCGCATCGCCGCCGCCTTCCAGCTGGCGCTCGGGCGGCAGCCGGACGCCGACGAGGCCGCGCGGGCCGCCGCGTGGCTCGCCGGGGCGGCCGACGGTGAGAAGGCGTTCATCGGCTTCTGCCACGCCGTCATGAACCTCAATGAGGCGATCTACATCCCATGAAGCAATCCCATGAACCGCCCCACGAAGACCTTCTGATGAACGCCAACACCGCGACAGAGATGTCCCGCCGAGCGATGCTCCAGCGGGGAGCGCTCGGATTCGGCAGCATCGCGCTCACGGCGCTCCTCGCCGACGAAGGCCTGCTGGCTTCCACCGAGACGGGCACGGCCGCTCCCCGCGGGCCGCACCTGGCACCGCGGGCCAAGAGCATCATCTTCCTGTTCATGGCCGGCGGCCCGGGCCAGACCGACACATTCGATCCCAAACCGCTGCTCGACCAACTGGACGGCCAGCCCGTTCCGGAGAGCGTGGCCGTCAACGTTCCGAATATTCCTCGCTCGGGCGTCGATTCCCTGCTCCTGGCCTCGCCCTTCACCTTCCGGCAGTACGGCGCCAGCGGGATCCCCGTATCGAGCCTGTTTCCCCACACGGCCCGGTTCGTCGACGACCTGTGCGTGATTCGCTCGGTGAACCATCGGATTCCCGTTCACGGCCCTGGCGAGTGCATCGCCCTGACCGGGACCGCCCTGGGCAACCGGCCGAGCATGGGTGCCTGGATCACCTACGGGCTCGGCAGCGAGTCTCGCAACCTCCCGGGCTTCGTCGTGATGAAGTCCCGCAATGCGGGCACTCCCGCGCAACAGGCAGGCTGGGGGACCGGATTCCTCCCGGCCCGCTATCAGGGAACCGTGGTCGACGCCCAGCGGGGCGTGCCCTATACGGCGATGCCGGGCGGCTACACCCCGGGCCTGCGGGAGCGGCAGCTGGAGTTCATGGAGTGGATGAACGATCGGCAACTCGCCGGCCAAGGGCTCGACTCGGAGCTCGAGGCCCGGATCGCCTCCTACGAGCTCGGCTACCGCATGCAGTCGTCGGCGCCGGAGACATTCGACCTCTCCCGGGAGTCGGTGGCGGTCCGTCGCCTCTACGGCTTGGACTCGCCCGCCACCGCCGAGTTCGGGGCCCAGTGCCTCGTCGCCCGCCGGCTGGTCGAGCGGGGGGTGCGGTGCGTGCAGCTGCGGCACGGCGGCTGGGACGCGCACAAGGGAATCAAGGCCAATCACCTCAAGCAGGCGGCGGCCGTCGATCTTCCGATCGCGGGGCTGCTTGCCGATTTGCGGCACCGCGGCCTGCTCGACGAGACGCTCGTGGTCTGGGGGGGCGAGTTCGGCCGCACGCCTACGACCGAGGGCAACGTGACCGGCGCAAAGCGGGGTCGGGACCATTCGCCGGCGGGCTACACCGTCTGGCTCGCCGGCGGCGGTGTTCGCGGAGGCCAGATCATCGGGGCAACCGACGAGCTGGGCTTCGTGCCCGTGGAGCGACCGATCGCTCCCTCCGACCTGCATGCCACGCTGCTGCATGCCCTTGGGCTCGACCAACATCGGGTCGTCTACAGCCACAACAACCGTGACGAGATTCCGACGGTCTTCGGCGGAGAGGTCATCAGCCAGGTGTTCGCCTAGGGGCTTGCCATGATTCGATTCGTTGCCACCGCC
>CALAZQ010000431.1 GCA_937926325.1 uncultured Planctomycetaceae bacterium
TTTCTGCAGGAATTGGCCAAAGATCACGAGCTGGTCCTCGTGCATCTGGGCCGGCCCCGGGATGACCTCGACACTGAGATTTTCAGTGAAGTCCGCTACTACAACGCCTCGCAGAAGGCTGACGATATTTCGGCAATCGATCCGAATGACTTCGCCATGGCCTATTTCCCCGACATTGGGATGAGCATCGAGAGCATCATCCTGGCCAACATGCGGATCGCGCCGATTCAGGTGAGCAACTACGGCCATCCGGTGAGCACCTTCGGGGCCAAGATCGACTATTGGATCGGCGGCCGTGACACCGAGGCGGCCGACCGGGCCCGCGAGCACTACTCAGAGCGGCTCGTGTTGATCCCCGGCTGTGCCCAGGCACCGGTGCCGCTCGACTATCGGCTGGAATATCCCCGGCTGGATGACAAGCCGGTGATCGTCAACTGCACCTGGAGCGGCCAGAAGATCAACAGCGATCATCTGCAGCGGCTGAAGAAGATTTCCGAGCGGGTCAAGACGCCGCTGAAGTTCCACTTTTTCCCCGGTGGGGCGGTGCTGGGCAACGGCTACATTCCGCTCAAGCGGGCGGTCGAGAAGATTCTCGGCACCGAGCAGACGGTGGTGATGCCGAACTTTGAATTCCAGCAGTACATGCAGGGTCTTGAGCGGGCTCACTTTGCGATCGATGCCCATCCGTTTGGTGGCTACAACACGGCAGTCGACCTGCTGACGCTGCGGCTGCCGATTGTGACGATGGCTGGCAACCGGTTCTACAACCTGTCAACGGCCTACCTGCTCAACAAGGTCGGCCTTGATGAACTGATCACCCGCAACGAAGACGACTTCCTTGACGTCTGCTGCCGGATGATCGAAGAACCCGACTTCCGCGATCGGATGCGGCGGCGCATGAAGATCGCTGACCTTGAGTCAACGGTGCTCAGCCTCGAGCACGTCCCCGCCTTCGCCCGAGCGATCGACCACCTGCTGGAAAATCACGACAGCCTGGTCAAAGAAGGCAGCCGCGAACCGATTGTGGTGGAGTGACGGCAGCGGGACGATAACGCTTCCCGGGCCCCAATCGCTTCCTTTGAGGGTCCTCAGCAGAATCTGTGGGTAAAAACGAGCCTGGTATGAGCCGCTACCCGGGGTCTGCGACTGAGGCGCGGGACGTCCGCAGCGGCTTGGTGCGGCAAGCAGTTGGCCACGAGACGGCTCGGATCCTCTAACGAGCTCAGCCAGCGGCGCGGCGATTCGGACAACCGGCTACGGCATGCTGCTTCGCGGAAGCAGCGGGCATGCGGCGGCGTTCCGCCGCCTGGAAGCACCGCCCTTCGGGCGGGCCATGAGGGAGAAGAGCATCCTGCGGCGCTTTTCGGTAGAAGATGCGGTTGCTTAGTCAGCCCCTTCGCCGGAGCCACCGCAGAATGCACCTCAAGAGTATTCTCAATCGCCTCGAGCCGCTCAAGTCCTTCGTCTACAAGGAACAGCGACTGGTCGAAGTTCCCGGGGGACAGCCCTTCCTGGAGGTGGACATCGAGCCGCGGGCCAATGGCCGACCGATCTGCTCGGGTTGCGGCAAGAAGCGACCCGGCTACGACAAGCTTGCGGCCAGGCGATTTGAGTTCGTGCCGCTGTGGAATATGGCGGTCTTCTTCGTGTACGCGATGCGGCGGGTGGATTGCCCGACCTGCGGGGTTGTCGTCGAGCGAGTGCCCTGGGCCGAGGGCAAGGGACACCTCACGACGAGCTACCGTTGGTTCCTGGCCCGCTGGGCGAAGCGGCTTTCTTGGACGGATACGGCAGTCGCCTTCAACACGACCTGGGAGAACGTGTTTCGCTCGGTAAAGCACGCGGTTTTGTGGGGCGTGGCCCACCGGGATCTCTCGGGTATCGAGGCGATCGGTGTGGATGAGATCCAGTGGCGCAGCGGCCATACCTATCTCACGCTCGTCTACCAGATCACCGGCTGCAAGCGACTGCTCTGGGTGTCGCACGACCGCACCGAACAGAGCCTGCGGAAGTTCTTCGAGGCACTCACCGACGACGTGCGGACCGGCATCCGTTTCGTCTGCAGCGACATGTGGAAGCCGTACCTCAACGTGATCGCGGAGCAGATTCCGCAGACGCTGCACGTCCTCGACCGCTTCCACATCATGCGGAACATGAACGTGGCGATCGACGAGGTGCGGCGGCAGGAAGTCGCCCAGCTGCGCCGGGATGGCTACGAGCCAGCCCTCACCAGTTCCCGTTGGTGCCTGCTCAAGCGGCCCGAGAACCTTACGGACAACCAGGCCACCAAGCTCGCCGAACTCTTGGAGTACAACCTCAAGAGCGTCCGGGCCCATCTGCTCCGTGAGGAGTTCCAGCGGTTCTGGGAATACGCCAGCCCGGCATGGGCGGGCAAGTTCCTCGAGTCGTGGTGCACTCAAGCCCTGCGCAGCCGGCTTGCGCCGATGAAGAAAGTCGCCAAGAGCCTGCGGCGGCACCGGACGCTCATCCTCAACTGGTTCCTCGCCTTGGGCGGCATCTCGGCAGGCGTCGTCGAGGGATTCAACGGCAAAGCAAAACTGACAACCAGAAAAGCGTATGGCTTCCGTACGCCACAAGGCATCGAATTCGCACTGTTTCATGTGATGGGGAACCTACCTGAGCCCGAATTCACCCACAGATTCTGCTGAGGAGGCGAAAATCGATACGGTGACAAACTCTATCTTCAAGAATTCCGGGAACCCAACACTGCCTCGTACTCACCGACAAAGATAAGGGTAGAGACCGAGGCCGCGACGATCCTCGCAATCCTTTGCAACAATCAATTTGATTTTGGGCGTGACGTTGTGCTCACGGAGGAACTTCCGGAACACATTGATGGGTTAGCGGCTGTGGCGGAGTCGGGGATTCAGTTTGCGGATGGCAAAATATGCGTTTCTGGGATAGCTCCGCCCGGCAGGCATTCGATGCTGCTTCTGCCCGTACGATTTTCGAACGCATTGAAGG